>JBAWDI010000431.1:0-8485 GCA_049590695.1 Bryobacteraceae bacterium | reverse complement strand
GGCCAGCAGCCACGGCCGCAGCCCGCCGCGGGACGCGGCGCTCCGCCGCAGGGTGGTCCGCGGTTTGGACGGCCGCGCATGATCTGCTTCCAGAATTGCAAACGCGTGCGGATTACCCGCTTGCGATTGAAGCAGCAGGCCATCTGGTGCCTGCACATTCTGTATTCCCACGACGTGGTCGTGGATGGCGTCGACATCCGGGCCGACCACAACATTCCCAGCTCGGATGGCATCGACATCGATTCTTCCAGCAAGGTGCGCGTGCGCAACGTGGATATCGACGTGGACGACGACTGCATCACGATCAAGTCCGGCAAGGACGCGGACGGCCTGCGCGTCAACCGGCCGTCGGAGGACATCATCGTCGAGAACAGCCGCATGCACTATGGGCACGGCGGGGTGGCCATGGGCAGCGAGACATCGGGCGGCATCCGCAACGTCATCACGCGGCATTGCGTGATGGATTCCGACAACTGGGCGCCCATCCGGTTTAAGACCCAGCCCAGCCGCGGCGGCGTGGTGGAGAACATCACCTACAGCGATATCGTGCTCAGGAATACTCGCGTGGCGTTTGAGTTCAACATGGAGTGGCGCATGGTGCCGCCCATCGCGCCGCCCTCGAAGGTGCTGCCGATTGTGCGCAACGTGACCATTCGCAACGTCACGGGGACGGTGAAAACCGTGGGTATCATGCACGGGTTGGCCGGCAGCCCGATCCGGAACGTGAAGTTCGAAAAGTGCAGCATCACGGCCGACAGGGGCTTCGCGATCGAAAACGTGCGCAACGTGGATCTGTCGGGTCTGAAGCTCACGGTCAAGAACGGCGACCCGATTACGAAAAAGAACGTCGAATGAACCGGTCGAGGCGCGCGCTCGTCTTCGGCGAGTTGCTCCTTAGCCTTCCACTGTCTGCCTGGGGAGCCCCGGCGCCCGATTCCTTCGGCTTCGCGATTCTGGGCGACCGGACGGGAGAGGCCCAAAGGGGTGTCTACGAACAGGTGTGGAAGGAACTGGCGGCCGAAAACCCCGCGTTCGTGGTCAGTGTGGGTGACACCATCCAGGGGATGAACGACGCCACCGCGGAGGCGGAGTGGCTGCAAGTCAGCCGGATTTTCCGGCTGTTCCGGCGCTATCCACTCTATCTCGCGCCCGGCAACCACGACATCTGGTCTCCGGCATCGGAGCGGCTGTTCCAGCAGTACGCCGCGCACCCCCGGCACTACAGTTTCGATTACGGACGGGCGCATTTCACAATCCTCGACAATAGCCGGTCCGAGGAGTTGCCGGCCCAGGAACTGGTTTTCCTGGAAACGGACTTGAAAGCCCATGCCGGGCAGCCGGTGAAGACGATCGTTATGCACCGTCCATCCTGGCTGGTCGACGTGGCGCTCCGGAATCCAAATTTTGCGTTGCACCAGCTTGCCCGGCGGTACGGCGTCCAGTATGTGGTCGCCGGACATATTCACCAACTGCTGCGTCTCGAGCTCGAAGGCGTGACGTACGTTTCCATGCCGAGCTCGGGCGGGCAACTGCGATTGTCCGGACTCTACCAAGACGGTTGGTTTTTCGGACACGCCTTGGTCGAAGTACACGCCCACAGCATCGACTTTCAGATCCGGGAAGCGGGTCCGCCGCACGGCCAGGGCCGCATGACGAAGCTATCGGACTGGGGCATGGCCGGTCTGGTCGAGCGAGGGCCACGAGAGTCCGCGCCGGAGAAATCGAGAATCCCCGTTCCGCATGGCTCTTTTGGCCCATAGCAATGCGCCGGAATCAGGCGCAAAATGGGTGCAATGGGGTCTCCGGAAGCAGCCGAAGTCGTTCGGAGGGCGGAGCATTTACTCTGGGTTTTGGCCCGCGCCGACGTCGAGGATCTTTCCACCCCGCGGTGCGATCTGCTCCAGAGGCTGGATGAACTGGAGCGCCGCGCGGCCGGTCTGAACGTTCCCGATCTCTACCGCGAAGTGCTGCTTCGGTGCCAGGAGGCGAGCGTCGCCTAGCGCCCCGCCCAATACCGATGGCGGGCTTGCACCACGAGGCCCTTTTGCCTGACCGTCAGTTGGATGGTGCGAAACTCGGAGATCGTAATGGGCTTGTCCGACACGTAGCCCAGGTTGTACTGGTTGCGCAGTTCCTCCTGCAGAATATCGAACATCCGATCCACGGTTTGCTGCTTCGAAACTTCGAAAAAGCCGCCGCCGGTTTCGTTCGACAGGCGCTGCAAGACGCGCTTGCCGTCGCGGCCTCCGAAAACGCCATAGGCGCCCGGGTCGGAGTACAGAATCGAATAGATGAGCGTGTCGGCGCGCTCGGCCGCCTCCACCGCGTCCTGCAGAGTGCCGTAGCTGCCGAGGTCCACGCCATCGGAGAGCACGATCAGAGCTTTCCGGCCGCTCAGCTTCTTCATGACCTCATCGGACGCCTGGGCCACGGCATCGTAAAGCAGAGTGCCGCCGCCATGCTGCATTTGCAACTGGCGCTGGGTCTCGGTGTCCACGTAGGCCAGCGCATCGTCCAATTTGGCGACCGAGGAAGTGAGCGCCTGGCGCATCTGGACAGCGCTCGCGAACTGCATGATGAAAACCCGGTCCTTTCTTTCCCGGACCACCTGGTCCAGGAAGCGCAGACTGGCGCCGCGCTCGGCGTCCAGCACGCGCCGCTGGCTGCCGCTGGTGTCCACCAGCAGGCCGAGCGTCAGCGGCAAGTCGCTCTCGCGCGCGAAATAGCGGATGGTTTGCGGGCGGCCGTCTTCGGACAACAAGAAATCTTCCTGGTTGAGATGGCCGGCCAGCGATCCGGTTCTGTTCCGCACCGTCGCCAGCACATTGACCACTTTCACATCCGCGGAAAAAACCGGCGCGTCCTGACCACGGGCAAACCGGACGCCGCACAGTGCCGCCGCGCACCGAACAACGTCGCGTCTGGTGAAATAACTCGGCATGGAAGGTGCTTAGCGGCCGCGGCGGACCCAGTCCGGATTGCCTCTTCCAATTATGGCATCGAGCCTGAGGTGCCGTTCCGTGAAAACCGTGGGCAAGCTAAAGCATGCCCCACCAAGACTATGTGCACTCATAGGTGGGGCATGCTTTAGCTTACCCGGACCACAACCATGAGGTCGCTCGGAATCGAGAAGTGAGACAAAAGGCTACAATGGAAGCAGTTGAATCTATCAGCGTATGGCTGGCGCCGGCCAGGAGGGGAGAACGAAAATCGCGTTGAAAAACCATCCGTTGCTGCGCGACGTTTTCGCGCTCCTGTTGCTTACGGCGCTCGGCCTGGCGATCGCGGGCTATCATCCGGGGTGCGAGGACGACGGCGTGTATCTCAGCGCCATCAAACACGATCTGGCGCCCGCGCTGTACCCTCATGACGCGGATTTCTTCGCGCTCCAGTTGCAGGCCACCGTATTCGACAAAGCGGTGGCCGGTTTGATCCACCTGTCGCATGTGCCCGCCGGGATCGTCATCCTGGCTCTGCATGCCCTGACCATCTTCTTCATACTCTGGGGATGTTTGCGGATCGGGCGCCGCTTGTTCCGCGAGACCTGGGCGCAGTGGTCCGGGGTCGCGCTGGTGGCGGTGTTGCTCACCCTGCCCGTCGCGGGAACGGCCCTCTACCTGGTGGATCAGAATCTTCATCCCCGCGCCATGGCGACGGCTGCCATCCTGGCCGCCATCGTTGCCGTTCTGGACCGGAAATGGCTGCCGGCCGGCGCGTTGCTGGTCCTCGCGGTGGCGTTTCACCCCATGATGGCTTGTTACGGAATCTCTTTCTGCCTTCTCCTGGCATGGAAACCAGCGGCGGCACCGGCCAGCTCCGCCGCTTTCGCGCTGATGCCTTTGAGCTGGGTTTTCGGCCCGGTATCCAAAGCCTGGTATGTAGCCGCCGACACGCGAGCCTACTACTTTCTCTCGCGCTGGGAGTGGTACGAGTGGCTGGGCGTCTTAGCTCCGCTGGCCTTCCTTTGGTGGTTTCGCCGCCTCGGGATACGCGACCGCAATCCCGTGCTGGCGCATCTGGCGACACGCCTGGCCGTCTACGGGGTCTTCCAGCTTGGCGTGGCCATCGTGCTGCTGGCTCCTCCGAACCTGGCCCGCCTGGAGTCCTTTCAACCCATGCGTTTTCTGCACTTGCTCTATCTGCTGTTCGTGCTGCTCGCGGGCGGACTGCTGGGGCAGAAACTGCAGCGCACCGGCCGGCTGCGCTGGGCGGTTCTGGTGCTGCCGCTTGCCGCGGCGATGTTTGTCGCGCAGCGTCAGACCTATTCCGCCTCCGCTCATCTCGAGTTTCCCGATACGGTCCCTTCCAACCGGTGGTTGCAAGCCTTCGATTGGATTCGCGAGAACACGCCCGTCACCAGCTTCTTCGCCATCGGCCCGGATTACATGGAACGGCCCGGCGAGGACTTTCACAGCTTTCGCGCGCTGGCCGAACGCAGCAGTCTGGCGGACGTCACCAAGGACGCCTCGGTCGTCACCCAAGTGCCCCGTCTGGCGCCGCTGTGGCTGGAGCAGGTGCAGGCGCAGTCGGGATGGGAGCACTTCGGGACACGGGATTTCCAGCGCCTGCGCGCACGATTTGGAGTCGACTGGCTGGTGCTGGAGCAGCCGGGAGTCTTGGGTCTCGACTGTCCCTATCAGAACGACTCGCTCAGGGTCTGCCGCGTCGGCGGATCCAAGTAACCATGCCCGAACTCGCCGTCGTGATCCCGACATTCAACGAGATCGAGAACGTTCAGCCCGTCGCCGACGCGGTCTTCTCCGCCCTCGAAGGCATCGACTGCGAGCTGATCTTCGTGGACGACGATTCCCCCGACGGTACTGCCCGCCAGGTGCTCGAGCTATCTCGCGCCAACCCCCGCGTGCGCCTGGTGCACCGCATCAATCGCCGCGGCCTCTCTTCGGCCGTGGTGGAGGGCATGATGGCCAGCAACGCGCCCTACCTGGCGGTGATGGACGGCGACATGCAGCACGACGAGACCGTCCTGCCCGAGATGCTGCGACGCCTGCGGACCGGCGACGCCGACCTGGTCGCCGGCACCCGCCACCGCGAGGGCGGCAGCACGGGAGAGCTCTCGTGGGCTCGCGGAGCTTTGAGCCAGTTGGGACGGCGCTTAAGCGCCCTGGTCTGCCACGCCGATGTCTCCGACCCCATGAGCGGCTTCTTCGCTTTGCGCCGCGACTACCTCGATGAAGTGGTCCGCCGCCTCAGTTGCGTGGGCTTCAAAATCCTGGTCGACCTGCTGGCCTCCTCCAAGCGCCCGGTTCGCATCCAGGAAGTTGGTTACACGTTTCGCCAGCGCCTCCACGGGCAAAGCAAGCTCGACCTCGTCGTGGGGCTCGAATACCTGGAGCTGCTGTTGCACAAGCTGGTTGGCGAATGGATTCCGGTCCGCTACGCTCTGTTCGGCATGATCGGCGCCATCGGCGTCGTCGCCCAGTTGGTGCTCATGGGGTTCTTGCTCTATTTCGGCCGTCTGACGTTCGATACCGCCCAGGTGACCTCCAGCCTGCTGGTGATCGGACTCAACTACGCCGGCGACAACCGGATCACTTTCCGCCACCGGCGCCTGCGCGGCTGGCATTGGCTCTCCGGTCTGGCCCTGTTCGCGCTGGCGTGCTCGCTGGGCCTCTATCTGAACCTGCGCGTGGCCAGCGGTCTCTCCGCAATGGGCGTGCGCTGGATGCTGGCCTCGCTGGCCGGCATTCTCATCGCTTCGGTCTGGAACTACAGCGTCGGCGCCATCCTGGTGTGGCGCATCAACCGCCCTCCCGCCAACATCGCCGGCCAGCCCGTCCTTCGCCCATGAGAGCCGGACGTTGTAGGATCGGCGTGCGGGGCGGTATGGACGGCGCGGCTTTCGCGGCGCATCAGAACTCAAAGCTGGCCCCAAAACGGAGACTTCTTCCGTTGTTCAAGGTGTTGGTGATGGCCCCGAAGCTCGAATCCGCGAGCATATTATCCGGCGCGGCGAACTGCGCCGTGTTGAAGAGGTTAATGGATTCGGCCCGGATGGTCAATGGCTTTTCCTTCCACACCGGAAACTGCCGCGAGAGGGAAGCGTTGACATTGCGGATGGGTCCCTTTCGAAACGTGTTGCGGCCCAGGTTTCCCGCGGTCCTTCCCAGGGTGATGAACGCGAAGGCGGAGGCCGGCAGCAGCAGCCGGGACGTGTCCGGGTTGCCGATGGTGCGGCCCAGGACGGCGAGGTTGACCAGGTCGGGCCGGTCCCAGGGCGTTCCGTCCACGTTGCCAAACCCGGGCGCGTCGGAGCCGGAGTATACGGAAAAGGGCGTCCCGCTTTTGAGCAATCCGATGGCCGAAACAGTCCAGCCTCCGGCCAGAGCGCGAACCCAGCGCTTGGCAGAAGCCGGCGAGCCAGTCTCATAGGAGACTCGCGCACGAAACGAGTGCGGCTGGTCGAAATCCGAACGGGCCTTCAGGTCTTTCTGTGTTTCAAACTCCCACTGGCTGTCGGTCTGCTTCAGGGGTCCCTGGTCGGCGAAGTCGGCGCCATCGTTCATGGACTTGCCGAACCAATACGAGGCATCGGCACGCAGGCCTTTCCAGCGCGGCAGGAAGAGGCTGGCCAGGGCGGCGTCGTACCAGGCATTGGCGCCGTTTCCGATGCTGCGAATCGAGCTGTCGCTCTGGTCGGGCCGCCGCTCATCGACGTTGTCCTCGGTCATCGTCATTCCCGGCACAATCAGCCCGCGGTTGAGGGACCTCATCATAATCAGCTTGAACGTGCGGCTCCCCGTGTAGCCCAGTTGCACGCGCCAGGATCCGCGCAACTCCCGCTCCCAACCGAGGTTGTACTGGTGCGAATACGGCAGGACCGTGTTGGGGTCCAGAACCGTGAGAAACGGGCGCCCCTGGGCAGCGCCGGCGAAGGACGTGCCGCCGGCAGCCGTCAGGGCCTGGATGAGATTCGGCTGCTGGATCATGAGCACGTTGTTGGCCGGCGGGTTGGAGCGTATCCAGGCGTACGAGGACGGAAGGATGGGTCCGTACTGCAGGCCATAGCCCGCCCGCAACACGCCAGCCGCTCCGGGAAGGCGGTAAGCCAGACCCACTTGGGGAGCCAGGTTGTTGCAGTCGCATGCGTAAGGGATGGCGCCGGGATGGTTGACTTCATTGGGCGCCGGGCTGGGTTGGTAGCGAAGCCCATAACTCACGGTGAGGTTCGAGCCCGCGCGCCAGGTATCGCCGGCATAGTAGGACATTTCCCAACTGCGAAATCCGGCCGACAGATCGCCGATGGATTCGACCATGGAATAGGGCAAGCCCAGCCGGAGGTTGGTGATGGCGTCGTTTTGCGAGTCGGCGATGAAAGCGATATCGGGGCGGCTGGAGTCGGACCGGAATCCGTTGTATTGCCGCCGCGAAATTTCGAACCCGAAGACGAATGTGTGAGCGCCGTGCGCGTGGCGCACCTGTACTCCCTGGCGGAAGAGGTTATCGGCCCGGTAAGCAGGCACGTCCGGCGACGGGCCGAGCCCCTGCAAACCGCCCACGTTGATGCTGGGGCCGAGGTTGTCCTTGGAGGGGGCCAACAGCGAGGTGGTGCGATCGAAGGCGACAGTGGCGCTGGTGGAAGTAGCGGAGGTCCAATCGCGATGCCAGGTTACGCGGCCATCGTTTGCAAAGCCCGCGGTGTCCGGGTTCTGCCCCGCCACGAGTTGGAACGCGGTCACCTTCTGGCCGAGGTAGCCGTACTGAAACATTAGCTTGTCGCGGCTCCCGATCCGCTGGTCGAAGTGCGTGTTCCAGATCTGCCCGTCCACGCGCTGGGGAGAATTGGTATTCAACATCCGGGGATCGATGTCGGTGCGGTTGGGAATCTGATCCGGATAGGCGTCGAGAATGAGCTGGACATAGGCGCGCAGAGCCGGGCCGGTGGCCAGCGGGGTTCTTTCCGAAGGCAAAGGCACCAGGACGTTCCCGTTCACCATGCCGCGGGTCTTCTGCTGGCTGGTATCGAGCGTGAGGAAAGACCCGCGCCAGAGGGGCGCTTCCACCGCGAAGCCGTACTGGTTATCGTGCGCGGGCTTCAGGCCTCCCACCTGAAAGAAGGCCCGGGCGCCGAAGACGCTGTTCGAATGGGACTCGTAAACCCTGCCATGCAGCGCGGGCCGAGTGCGCGGCGGAACGTGCAGGCCGATGGATGGTGCGATACCGTATTCCGAGCCGAAGTAATCGAGGTCCGGCAGGAACTGGGGAATGACGGTGGCCGTGGTGCCAATCCGCACCAGCAGGTCCTTGAGGATATTCAGGTCCACCGGGGCGACCGCGACATTCTCATTGCGCTCGTTTTCTCCGGCCGCGGCGTCGGTCTGGGACACTTGCATTTCCGGGCTTCGCGCGGGGGGAGCGGAGGCGGGGTCTTCCGGGGATGCCGGATTCGCGGTTGGGGCTTGGGCGGGGGTGTCTGGCTGTTGCGGCGATTGGGCGGCAAGGGTGATCGAAAGGAAGGCGATTGGAG
>JBAWDI010000430.1:0-4812 GCA_049590695.1 Bryobacteraceae bacterium | reverse complement strand
CCCCACCACGGTGGGGCATGCTTTAGCTTGCCCATTCCCCCGCTTGCGGGCAATTTCTTCCCGCCTTTTTCAGAAACCTTCTAATAAGTTAGACGTGGGAGGGGACGGAAGGGCTTCGAGAATCGGGGCCCTGCGGCTCGCAGACTGCGGGGGCCTCCCGGCGTATCGCGTCCAGCACTCCGTTCACGAACTGGACGGATTCTTCATTCGAAAACTTGCGGGCCAGTTCCAGCGCTTCGTCGATGCTGATGGCGGCGGGCGTGCCGCCGTGGATCATCTCGAACACCGCCAGGCGCAGGATGTTGCGGTCCACAATAGGCATGCGCTCCATCCGCCAGTGCTCCGCATGTTTCGATATTTGTTCGTCTATTTGGGCGGCGTGTTCCACGGTTCCGCGCACCAGATCGGTCACAAACGGGTCCCGCGCGGGTTGCTCCTCGGAGTAGAGCGTGTCGTAGTAGCCGTCGATGGCCTCGTCCACCGATTGCTGGCGGGCGTCCCACAGAAATAGAATCTGGAGCGCGCGCTGCCGCGACCTGCGCCGCGAGGGCATCAGGTTGTCTGCCGCAGGGCGCGCAACAGGTTGGCCGTCTCGATGGCGGTCATGGCGGCGTCGAAGCCCTTATTGCCGCCCTTCGCGCCGGCGCGGTCGATGGCCTGCTCCAGAGTATTGGTCGTGAGCACGCCGAAGGCCACCGGCACTCCGGTATCCACGGCCACGTGGGCCACGCCCTTGGCGACTTCCGCGGCTACGTAGTCGAAGTGCGGCGTCTCGCCGCGGATCACCGCGCTCAGACAGATCACCGCGTCATACCGGTGCTGGCGGGCCACTTCGACGGCCACCAGCGGAAGCTCCCACGAACCGGGGACCTTGATGACATCGATCAGGTCCGGGTTGGCGCCCGTGCGGGTGAGCGCGTCCATGGCGCCGCCGAGCAGACGCTCGGTAATGAAGCTGTTGAAACGGCTGACGATGATGGCGAATCGCAGATCGCCGGCCGATAGCTGCCCTTCGAATACTCTCGACATCTTATGGATCAGTGTAGCACCCGGATAGATGGGCCTTCCATCCTGTCCACACTACGCCCTCAACGCGCCACGAAAGGCGCGGCGGGTGGTGGCCAAGGTGGAGTTCCATTTCGAGGAGCTGTTCCCGCGCGGGGTTCATCGTGACCAACCTGGAGACGGAGAGCCGTAGAACGGCAAGAGACGGCTCTCAGAGAAAAAGTTCCCAAAAACTGCAATTCGGAGATCGGAGGTTGGCGGCCTGTGATAAGATTCATGGAATCCGGGAGACCAAAATGGAAATCCCTGGAAAGAGGGATCCAACCAGGTGTGGTTGGGGCTACAATCCAAGGTCGTTGGGCAAGAAGAGATGAGGTGACTCATGAAGACGCAACGATTCCTCAAGATTCTGCTGGCGGCGATGGCCGTCGGTTTTTTTGCCTACAGTGGAAGCGCGCAACCAGTGACTATGACGGTCGACGCCACCAAGACTGGTGCGCCCATCTCCCCGTACATGTATGGGTTTTTCACGGAACTTCATGAGGCCAACAACGAGGGCGGCTTTTGGGCCGAGATGCTCGGAGACCGGAAGTTCTTCCATCCGGTGGACTCCAGCAAGGAACCCGAAGCTGCCCCGGGGCGCAGGCGAAGGGCCACGGCGCCCAGGTTTAGGCCCCTGGGTCCGGACGAGTTCGTAGTGATGGACCGGCAGAAGGTCTACGTGGGCGAGCACAGCCCCATGGTGAAACTGGAGGCCGCCGCGCCGCATGGCATCCAGGAGGCGGGCCTGGGACTCCGAAAAGGCAGGAAGTACTCCGGCCGCGTGATCCTGGCGGCCGATCCGGGGGCGGAAGTGAAGGTCAGCCTCGTCTGGGGTCCCAATCCGGGCGACCGGCAGACCATCCCCATCAAGCCGCTCCGAACCGAATACGCCAAGTTTCCCCTGAGCTTCACGGCCGGGGCGGACAGCACCGACGCCCGCCTCGAAATCGTGGGAACCGGGAAAGGGACGTTCCACATCGGCGCCGTGTCGCTGATGCCGGCCGACAACCTGAACGGCTATCGCGCGGATCTGATCGCGGAGATGAAGAAGATCGGGCCGACGATGTTCCGCTGGCCGGGCGGGAATATGGTCTCCTCCTGGGACTGGCGGGATTCCATCGGCGACCCCGACAAACGGCCCCCGCGCCTCAACCCCGCCTGGGGCGAAGTGCAGCAGAACGACCTGGGCATCGACGACTACATGGTTCTCAACAAGCTGCTCAACCTGGAACCGTACATTTGCGTGAATGCCGGTTTCGGCGACGCGTATTCGGCCGCTGAAGAGGTCGAGTACGTCAGCGGTTCTGTGAATACGCCGATGGGCAAATGGCGGGCCGCCAATGGCCATCCGGAGCCTTACAAGGTGACCTGGTGGAACGTCGGCAATGAGATGTGGAATACACAACAAATGGGCTTCATGGCCGCCGATCAGTATTGGATCAAGCACAACATGTTCGTGCAGGCGATGCGGCGGGTGGACCCGAAGATCAAGATCGTGACGTCGGGGGCGTCTTTCGTTGAGACCAGCCAGAGCCACGCTGCGCTGGCCATCACCGGAAAGCACATTGCCGCAATCGGCGGGCCGGCGGATTTTACTTTCGCCCTGCTGGCCCACTCCTCGGATTACTTCGATGCGGCCGCCGAACACATCTATCCCTCCCCGGCGGACCAGGCCTTCGATGCCGGGAAACAGGACTACGTGAAGGTCGACGAGCCCCTGGTTGGTTACGCCCGGAAGATTGCCAATGGCGTCCGCTGCGTGGTGGAGGCCTGGGCGGAGTACCAGCGACGATTCCCGAATCTCAACATGGATCGATACCCGGTCGCGCTCGATGAATGGGTCTCCGAATGGATCGGAGAACGCGGAACGAATCCCCCCGGCAATTCGATGTTTGCGCCCCTGGCTTGCTCCCAGGCGATGCATGAGATGTTCAATCACTCCAACATGTTCATCATCTCGGCGTACACCGGGGCATCCTCGCTGCTGGCCATCGACAAGACCGATGCGACGGTGCGGCCGATCGGGCTGATGTTCGAAATGTACCGGCGGCATTTCGGGACCATTCCGGTGGAGGTGGCGGGGAACTCTCCGCAACACGAGGTGAAGGGCACCGTCTGGGTGGACAAGCCCAAGGTCTCCTCGGGCAGCGATACCTATCCGCTGGACGCCGCGGCCGCCCTGACGGCCGACAAGAAGACCCTGACCGTGGCGATCACCAACCCGACCGAGTCCGAGCAGCAGATCGATGTCGCCGTCAAGGGCGTGACGGTTCAGGACAAGGGCCGGTTGTGGCGAATCGCCGGCGCGGACCTGACCGCCGACAATCAGCCCGGCATGCCGCTGGTGGTGGACATTGTGGAGAGTCCGCTGACGGGAGTGCCCGGCCGGCTGACGGTTCCCAAGCTCAGCATGAGCATCTACGAGTTACCGCTCCGGTAGTCGCGGGTTTCCGGCTTCGGCGTGAGAAGGGGGTGCGGTTAAGCCTTTCCGTCCCGCTCTGTGGGATAATCGTCCTACAGAGTATCCCCACATCGCATGGATCGCGAATTCATCCGCAATTTCTCTATCATTGCGCACATCGACCACGGCAAGTCGACCCTGGCGGACCGCTTGCTGGAGGCGACCGGCGCGCTTTCGCAACGCGAAATGATGGAGCAGGTGCTCGACACCATGGACCTGGAGCGCGAGCGCGGCATCACCATCAAGGCCCATGCCGTGCGCCTGAATTATCGCGCCGGCGACGGCAACCTCTATCAACTGAACCTCATCGATACCCCCGGCCACGTGGACTTCTCCTACGAGGTCTCGCGCAGCCTGCAAGCCTGCGAAGGCGCGCTGCTGGTGGTGGACGCGTCGCAGGGCGTGGAGGCCCAGACGCTCGCCAATACCTACCTGGCGCTGCACCACAACCTGGAAATCATCCCCGTGATCAACAAGATCGATCTGCCGTCGGCCGAGCCCGAGCGCATTCGCGAGCAGATCGAAACCGTGATCGGCCTCGATGCGCGCGATGCCGTGCTCGCCAGCGCCAAGCAAGGCATCGGGGTCCACGACATCCTGGAGGCCATCGTCCACCTGGTGCCGCCGCCCAAAGGCTCGCCCGATGCGCCCTTGCGCGCGCTGATCTTCGACTCCTGGTTCGATTCCTATCGCGGCGTCATCATCCTGGTGCGCGTGTTGGATGGCAGGCTGCGCCTGAAGCAGAAGATCCGGCTGTGGTCCAACGGCCAGGTGTTCGAAGTGGAGGCCCTCGGCTACCAGGCGCCCAAGGCCACCCCGTGCGACGAGCTGGCCGCGGGCGAGGTGGGGTTCCTCGCCGCCAATATCAAGACGGTCTCCGACGCCAAGATCGGGGACACCATCGTGGACCACGAGAACCCGGCCGCCGAGCCGCTCCCCGGCTTCGAAGAGATCAAGCCCATGGTGTTCGCCGGCCTCTACCCGGTGGAATCCCACGAGCACGGCCTGCTGCGCGACGCGCTCGAAAAATTGCGGCTCAACGACAGCGCCTTCACCTTCGAACCCGAACACTCCGTGGCGCTGGGTTTCGGTTTCCGCTGCGGATTTCTAGGGCTGCTGCACCTGGAGATCGTCCAGGAGCGCCTCGAGCGCGAGTTCGACATCGACCTCATCACCACCGCGCCGGGCGTGCGCTACCGCGTCACCACCACCGTCGGGGAAGTCGTCGAAGTGACCAGCCCCACCAAGTTCCCCGACCCTTCCGAGATCAAGCAGATCGAAGAGCCCATCATCGACGCCACCGT
>JBAWDI010000429.1:0-2587 GCA_049590695.1 Bryobacteraceae bacterium | reverse complement strand
GACGCCAGTTGGTGGAAGGACGAGTTCGGCATCCCGGACGCCTTTGTAAAGAGCACCGGAGCCATGGTCCAGGCGGGGGACTCGGCGGTTCTCGCGATGCTGCGCACGGTCGACCCGGACAAAGTGGCCGAGCAGTTCCGAGGCTACGGCGGCACCGTCCTCCAGACCACGCTCACCACGGAGCAGTCCGCCAAGGTGCAGGCCGTTCTGGACGGAAGCGACCGCCGGCTCTTCGCGAAGGCCAGTTAGCACGCGCGGACTCGGCAGAGCTTTCCATGAGGTAAGGGGTGCCCAAGTGCCTGATGATATCCATGCCGCTAGCAGTGGTTCCGGGGTGGGGAACAAGGTTGCTATCCACGGCCGGATCACCATCGCAACGTCGGGCGAGATGCGTAGGGCGCTGTCGAACGCCTTGCGTGCCAAGCCGGCCAACGTGTCCGTCGATCTGTCGGATGTCTCGTACATCGACACCTCCGGATTAGCCACGCTGGTGGAGGCGGTCCGGATTGCACGCAAGCAAGGTACGCGGCTGATCGTAAGCGGGATCCACGATCAGCCGCGCTACCTTTTCGAAATCGCCCATCTCGATCGCCTGTTCGACATGGCTGGCGAGGAGGCAAGCACGTGAACGTTCTGGAAGCCATCGGCGGCGGCGTCATCCGCGGACTTGCTTACGTCGGCGGACTTACCATTCAGGGCTGGATGGGGCTGGGCGCCATACCCCGCGTGCTGCCGCTCGTGGGCAAGCGTGGACGCTGGCGGGCGGCGTTGCGCCAGATGGCGGCTATCGGCGTGGAGGCGCTACCGATGGTCGCCGTCATGTCCGCGTGTACGGGATTCATCCTGGCCATGCAAGCCGGGGCGGAACTCCGGAGGTTCGGAGCGCTGAAGTACGTCATGGACACCGTGGCCGTCGGGTTCACCCGCGAATTGGGCCCGCTCCTGACGGCCTTCGTCGTGAGCGGCCGGTCGGGATCGGCATTTTCAGCCGAAATCGGAACCATGGTGGTCACCAGCGAGATCGACGCGCTCCGGACCATGGCTCTCGATCCGATTGAGTTTGTGCTGGCGCCGAAATACCTGGCGGCGATGATCACCATCCCCTGCCTGAGCATCATGAGCAACGCGTTTGGCATCCTGGCTGGCGCCGGGTTTATGTTCATCACCACCAACATCAGGCTCCCCATGTATCTGCGATATGTCGCCAATTCGATCGAACTACAGGACGTTTTCACCGGGCTGCTGAAGAGCCTGGTGTTCGCGATTATCATCGTCAACGTCGGGTGCCTGGAAGGCTTCAGAACGCGAGGCGGGCCGGACGCGGTAGGGCGGTCGGCAACTTCCGCCGTAGTCTGGTCGACCTTTCTTGTGATCCTCGCCGACGTGTTTTTCACGGCGATCTTCTATCTGGTGCGCAAGGGGTAGTATATGGCAGACCCCGCGATTTCAGTCGAGAGCTTGACGGTCCAATATGGGGACCAGCGTGTGCTGGATGGCGTGAGCCTGAACATTGAAGCGGGCGAAGTGATGGCGCTACTCGGCGGCAGCGGCTCCGGCAAGACCACCATGCTGCGGCATATTATCGGACTGGAGCGGCCCACTTCCGGCACGGTCCGGGTGCGGGGCGTCGATATCAATCGCTGCTCGCCGAAAGAACTCAGGGACATCCGGCGCACCATGGGCGTGGCCTTCCAGGAGTGTGCCCTTTTCAACGCGATGTCCATCGAACAAAATGTCGCCCTGCCTCTACACGAATTGACCAACCTGGCCGACCCCATCATCGAAATCATGACGTACATGAAGCTTGCCGCCGTAGGTTTGGGTCAAGCGGGCAAACAGATGCCCCAGGAATTGTCCGGGGGCATGAAGAAACGCGCGGCCGTCGCCCGGGCAACCGCGCTCGACCCCGAGATTCTGGTCTTCGATGAACCGTCGGCAGGCCTGGACCCGATTGTCGCCGCGGGATTGGACGAACAGATCCTGATCTTGAAGCGCGCCTTCCACATGACCATCCTGGTCGTGACCCATGAGTTGGCAAGCGCCTTCCGCGTCGCCGACCGTGTGGCGATGCTATACAAAGGATCGCTCATCGCCGTGGATACCAAGGATGCGTTCCAGCACAGCACTCATCCACGCATCCGGCAATTTCTGGACCGGGTTGCCGATCCCATTGCGGAAAGCACCGCCATTCAAGACCATTTTCGAGAATTGGCGGGGATGGCGGGAGGGCAAAAATGAAAACGGAAGCCATAGTCGGCGCCTTCGTTATAGTCTGCGCGGCGATATTCCTTGCAACGGTCTATCATGTAAGCAACGCGCAGATCAAGGGAGCGCGCACTCCCTACCGGACGTACCTGCGGTATGCGGGTGGGTTGGAGGAGGGAGCGGACGTCCTGTTTGGCGGCATCAAGGTGGGCCAGGTGACCGCCGTGAGGCCCGACCCGCAGGACCCCACCCGGATTGAGATTCTGATGGATGTCCGGCAGGGCACGCCGCTGAACGCCAAGTCCGTGGCTAAGCTCGGATCGGTGACAGTGATTACCAGTCCGTGCATCTCCATCAGCATGGGATCGAACGACGCGCCCCG
>JBAWDI010000428.1:0-18011 GCA_049590695.1 Bryobacteraceae bacterium | reverse complement strand
TTCCAATCGAGACCGGCTTCGTAGCTCCATGAGCGTTCCGGCTGGAGGTAGGGATTGCCATGGTTGACGGGATCGTTGTAATAGAGGTCGGTATAGGTGGGCACGCGGAATGCGCGGCTGGCGGAGGAGCGGAATTTGAGCTTCGCGGAAAGCCAGACGCCGCCGGCGATGGTGGGGCAGAGGGTTGCGGCGAAATTCCGGTAGACCTCCTCGCGCGCCGAGAGAGACAGCGAAAACCGCCGGAGCGCGCGGAAATCCATGGCTGCATATGCGGCGCCGCGGCTGCGCGCATGAGTTCCCAGATTGCTGCTGACGATGGATTCGTGGAGCGCCTCGACGCCGTAGTACAGGTTGGTCCCGGTAGCCACGGTCTCGGTTCGGCGGAGGGCCAGTTGTTGGCTTTCGTCGGCGTGGTGGTTGGTGTAAATCGACGGATCGTCGCGGAACAAAACGAAAAGGTCGCTGTGACGCCGATAGGCAAAACTCGCAGTGGTCTTCTTTCCGAGCGCCTGCTGGAAACCCGCCCACCAGGTTTTCGTGTCTTCCCAGGAGGGATAGTCGCCGTAGAACCCGGCGGCGCCGAAGGGGTGATCCATGTAGGCCAGGGTGAGATCGGTGGCGCCCCACGCGGTGACCAGGTGCGTGGAAGAGGCTAGTTGCAAGTTTCGATAGTCGCGGCCGGGCATGAAGCCCGAAGAAAAATCGCGCGCGAAGGAGAGTTGCTCGGAGAGGTTTCCGAAGGTATCGGAAAGAGAGACGCGCTGCTGGTTGATGCCATCGTTTCCCACGGCCGTCCGCAGGCGCAGCTCGAGACCCTCCGGGGGCGCGGTAATCACATTGACCACGCCGCCGGAGGCATCCGAACCGTACATGGCGGAGCCCGATCCACGCAGCACCTCGACCCGTTCCACCGAATCGAGCGGCACGGGGATATCCATATTGTGATGGCCGGTTTGCACGTCGTTCAGCCGCAGGCCGTTGAGCAGCACGAGGGTTTGCTCGAAATTCGCGCCGCGGATGGAGAGATCGGTTTGCACACCATCGGGAGCGCGTTCCTGCAAGTCGAGCGAGGGATCGAGTTGCAGCAGATCGACCAGCGAGTTGAGCACCAGTTCCATGACGCGGGCGGGAAGCAGGGTCACGGAGCGGTCGATTTCGTCGAGTGAGAGAGGCTCATAAGTGCCGGTGACGACGACGGTGTCGTGGCGGGCGGGCACTGGCGGCTGCTGTTGCGCCTGAGCCAGACCGATGAAGAATGAAAAAGCGAAGATGAGGAGGAATCGGGCCATCACGCTGCACGCAGGCCGGCGATCAGCGCATCGAGGGCGATGGTCTTCTGAATGTTGCGGCGGATGAGGCGGGAGATTTCATCCATCTGCGCGACGGCCTTGCGGATCCAGGGAAACGGCAGCTTGGCGGCGAGCGCTTCCAGTTCGCCGCGGATATCCTGGTTGCGGATTTCGCCGCCGGCCTGGCGCAGGATCAGCAGGTCGCGCAGCAGTTCGTAGAGCACATTGAGATACAGATCGAGCCTCTCGCTTTTACTGCGGCCGATGGCCTCGGAAACCGAAACCCAGGAGCCGAACGGCGCCAGGTTAGCGGCCACTTTGACGAGCGCCAGCATGGCGGCGCGGCGCTTGTCATGGGCCTCAATGTCGAGTGAAATGGCCAGGCCGGGACTGCCGGCGGCTAGGGCCACGCGGCGCTCGGGCTGGTCCAACTGGCGCGAGGCGGCGAACTGCTCCATCTGATCGCGGGAGAGCGGGGAGAAGTGGAAGGGCACGGCGCGCGAGCGGATGGTGGGCAGCAGGTCGTAGGCGTTTTCGGCGGTCATGACGAGGATCAAGTGGGGCGGCGGCTCCTCGAGGGTTTTGAGCAGGGAATTGGCGGCCTGGTCGTTGGCGCGGTCCACGCGATCGATGAGGAAGACGCGGCGGCTGCCCTTGTGGGGCAGGTACTGAGCGCGGTCCTTGATGAGGCGGGTCTGCTGGATGGAGATCTGGCGCAGCGGGCCATCGGGGGCGAAGGTGACGAAATCGGGGTGGGTGGAAAAGAGCAGCGGGTCCTCGTTGCGCTTGTCGGCGGACCATTTCTCGCGAGCGGCGACGATCTCGAGGTTGTGGGGCAGGCTGAGGTCGTCCTCATCGATGCGCTCGGGGTGGCCGAGAAGGCGCGCGGCCAGGCGGCGGGCGAGGGTGGCCTTGCCGACGCCCTCGGGACCGGAGAAGAGCAGGGTCTGGGCGAGGCGGTCATGGGCGATCATGCGCTCGAGCGCGAGGGTGACGTGCGGGTTGCCCCAGAAGTTGTCAAACATAGGCGCTGACGATGCTCCAGACCTGGCGCTCGATGGCATCCACATCGGCGCGGCCGTCGACCAGCTTGACGCGCTGGGGCTCGCGGGCGGCCAGCGCATGGTAGGCCTGGTAGACTTTTCGGTGGAATTCGATGGATTGGTCGTCCATGCGGGTTTCGCAGTGGGGCTGCGCGAGATTGCGGGCGCGGGCGCGGGCGAGGCTGGTTTCGGCGTCGATATCGACCAGCAGGGTGAGATGGGGCTTGAGGCCGCGGCAGGCGATGCGTTCGAGCGCGACGATGGTTTCTTCGCCGAGGTTGCGGCCGCAGCCCTGATAGACGAGGGAGGAATCCGTGAAGCGGTCGGCGAGGACGATTTCGCCGCGATCGAGGGCGGAGGCGATCCACTCATCCACATTCTGGGAGCGGGAGGCGAAATAGAGGAGCACTTCGGTGGTGGGGCTGAGTTCCTGGTTGGCGGCATCGAGCAGGATGCGGCGGATCTTCATGCCGATGGGCGTGCCGCCGGGCTCGGCGGTTTCGAGCACGGTGCGGCCAAGGGTGCGCAGGCGGGCGGCCAGGCGGTGCATCTGGGTGGTCTTGCCGGAACCATCCATGCCCTCGAAGGTGATGAACAGACCGCGGGTTGCCATGGGAACCTTCCATTGTAACGGTGGGGCGGGGCAACGTTCAGCTAAAATGGAGATAGATGAACTTCGATCAAGCACCGATGCTGGTGATCTGGGAAGTGACGCAGGCGTGCGACCTGGCGTGCGTGCATTGCCGGGCGTCGGCGCAATCGGAGCGGAATCCGGGCGAACTGAGCACGGAACAGGGATACCGGCTGCTGGATGAGATCCGTTCCTTCGGGGAGCCGCTGATGGTGTTTACCGGCGGCGACCCGCTGAAGCGGCCGGACCTCTACGATTTGATCCGCTACAGCGTCAAGATGGGGCTGCGCACGAATGTGACTCCCAGCGCGACGCCGCTGCTGACGGCGGAAGCCATCGAGGGTTTTCAGGCGGCCGGCATCACCCGCATGGCCATCAGCCTGGACGGGCCGGACGCCGCCACGCACGACGAGTTCCGCGGCATTCCGGGGACGTTCGACCGCGCCATGTTCGCGCTACGTCGTGCGCGCGATATCGGGCTCGACACGCAGCTTCAGACCACGGTGACGCGGCGGAACATGGGGCGCCTGGCGGAGGTGGCGGAGATCGCCAAAGAGGTGCGGACCAGGATGTGGAGCCTGTTCTTCCTGATCGTGACCGGGCGGGCGGAGGAGGGCGACGATCTGCTGGCGCCGGAATACGAGCAGGTGTTCGAATTCATGTACGAGCTTTCCAAGACCGCGCCGTTCGGCGTGAAGACCACCGAGGCCATGCATTACCGCCGCTACGTGGCGCAGCGGATCAAGGCGGAGCACGGGGTGGTTGAAAACCCAAACGCCAAGGGCGTGGCGTGGCGGACCGCGGGCGTGAGCGACGGCAAGGGGTTCGTGTTCGTGTCACACACCGGCGAGATCTTCCCCAGCGGATTCTTTCCGGTGAGCGGGGGCAACGTGCTGAGCGATTCGCTCACCGACGTGTACCGGAACTCGGACCTGTTCCTGAGCCTGCGCGATACCAGCCAACGCCACGGCAAGTGCGGCATCTGCGAATACCGGAACATCTGCGGGGGGTCGCGCTCGCGGGCCTACGCGCTGACGGGGGATTTTCTGGCGGAGGACCCGCGGTGCGTGTATGAACCTCATCTGGCGGAGGCGGTGACGGACTGACGGGGGGTCGGGTGAGTCGAGTTTCATTTCGACGCGGAGACGCAGAGACGCGGAGAAAGACGCGGAGAGGATGAGAGATATCGAGAGCATCCTCTTCCCCGGGTTCGAGCGCGGAGGAAGCGGAGACACGCGGTGTTAGCGAGGGATTCGCGTAATGGGGCACGGTTCTTTTGAGGCTTGTTCTTCTCCGCGTTTTTCTCCGCGTCTCTGCGTCTCCGCGACGAATATCGATTGCGGATCTGAGGCACAGGCTCGCAAGCTGATAACATTTAGATATGTCTGAAGACGCACTATTCTCTCTGGCCGGCCAAGTGGCGGTGGTGATCGGAGGAGGCGGTGTCCTCGCGGGGGCCATGGCGACGGGGCTGGCGCAGGCGGGGGCCGATATCGCCATCCTGGATGTGTTTGCGGAAGCCGCGGAAGCGCGCGCGACAGCTATTGCGGGGCTGGGGCGGCAGGCCATCGGCATCCAGTGCGACGCCACCAGCAAGGCCGATCTGGAGAAGGCTCTGGGGGTGGTGCTCGAACGCTTCGGGCACGTGGATACGCTGCTCAATGCGGCGGGGGTGAACTCCGCCACGCCGTTCTTCGAGATCGGCGAAGCGGAATGGCAGCGCATCATCGACATCGATTTGAAGAGCGTGTTTCTGGCGTGCCAGGTGTTCGGCAAGGCCATGGTGGATGCGGGGCGCGGCGGCTCCATCATCAACATTTCATCGGCTTCGTCCGGACCGCCGCTGTCGAAAGTGTTCACCTACTCGGTGGCCAAGGGGGGGGTGAACCAGATCACGCAGTTCCTGGCGAATTACCTGGCGCCCTACAACGTGCGGGTGAACGCCATCCTGCCGGGGTTCTTCCCGGCCGAGCAGAACCGCAAGATACTGACCGAAGAACGCGTCGCCAGCATCATGGGGCACACGCCGATGAAGCGGTTCGGGGAGAGTTCCGAGCTGGTGGGAGCGGCGGTCTACCTGGCATCGCCGCGGGCGGCTTCGTTCGTGACGGGGTCGATTCTGCGCGTGGACGGCGGGTACACCGCGATGACGATCTAAGACTATCGCGGGTGTGCCGGGAACCGCGCGCGGTTGCAACTCCGGCCCCGAAAGGGGGTTTACAGCATATTAAGATAAATGGTTGCCCGTGCGCGTTGACCGGTCCTTTTCCAAGTTTCTTCGGGTGCTGCCGCTGTGCCTGACGGCCGGCGCTCTGCAGGGGCAGGTGATCGTCACGCTGAGCACCAGCGCCAACAGTCTTCAGGGCAACCAGACAGCAAACCTCACCGCCCTGGTGACGGGGAATGCCAATACGAACGTCACCTGGAGCTTGAGCCCCAGCGTGGGAACGCTGGGCGCCGGCAGCGGTCCGACGAACGGGATTAGCACCAATACCTATAAGGCGCCAACGCTGATTTCCAGCCGGCAGACCATCACCATCACGGCCACCAGCGCGGCAGACGCCACGCAGGCCGCCGCCGTGCAGATTCAGCTTCAACCGCTGGCGATCACGGTGCTGGTCAACCCATCGAGCGTCACCCTGACAGCGGGACAGACGCAGCGGTTTTCGGCGACCGTGACGGGGATCAGCGTGACCGGGGTGACGTGGAGCATCAGCCCGCAGGCGGGCACAATCGATGCCAACAGCGGCCTCTATGCCGCGCCCGTCTCCATCGCCACCAGCCAGAAGATCACGGTCACGGCCACCAGTGTTTTCGATTCCACGGTCACGGGGACGGCCAGCATCACGCTGCAGGCGCCGGCGGCGGTCGCGATCAGTATCTCCCCGACCTCGGTTTCGCTGACCGACGGCGAGGTGCAAGTGTTCACCGCGACCGTGACAAACAGCACCAACACCGCCGTGACCTGGTCGATCAGCCCGCAGTTGGGGAGCATCACCAGCACGGGATCTTACACTGCGCCATCGCCGATCAGCGCACCGGCGAACGTGACGGTGACGGCCACGAGCGCGGCCGACGCCACGAAGTGGGCCACCGCCAGCGTCACGCTGAGTCACACGATCGCGGTGGGCGAAGGCGCGCCCAATTCGACGCTGCAGGAGCAGTTTCTCGCCGCGTTCAACCGCAACGGGTTCAGCGCCATGGTTTCGCTGCCGCCGCTGGGAACGGTGAAGGCGTTGGGAAGCACCGGCTATGTGCAGGAGTTTGCCGATGCAAACCACGATTCGGGCGTGAAACTGGCGCTGGCCACGGCGAGTTCGACGGTGAATTCCACGACCGTGGTGCAGCTCTGGGCGGGCGTGTATGCCTACTACACGTCGCTGGGCGCGACCACGGCCGGATATCCCTTGATGGATACGCAAAACTGCGCGTTCTTCAGCGTGGGCAACTCTTGCACGTATGATTTCTTCGACAAGGGCTACGCGCTGTTTGTCTATACGAGTCCCCTGGCGGGGGGGGAGAACTTCAGCATCTCGGGGGGCTACTACACGGAGTGGGCGGCTCTGGGCGGCATCGCGGGAGGGCCGGGACGTCCGCTGACCGCGCCCACCGCGGTTACGGCGTCGACCGGCACCACGGCCACCGCGCAGACGTACGCCTACGGGGCGATCTACACGATCACGTCGGGGCCGAACAAGAGCAAGGTTTTCTGCGTGGAGGAGCCGATCTACGATTTGTACGCGGCCCAGGCAGGGACGGCCGGATTCCTGGGTCTGCCCACGTCCAATGTGTCGCTGGTGGCCTCCACCGGGGCTTACCAGCAGACGTTCGAGGGCGGCACTCTGGAATACACGACGGGCAGCCCTCCCGTGGTGCGGCAAGCAGTGGCGTCGGTGGCATTGGCGGGTGCGCCCATGGGGCAAACCGACACCCTCAACCTGGGTGACACCTTGACGCTGACGGCGACGCCGCTCGATGGGAGCAACACGCCGCTGACGGACCGGGTGGTCACCTGGAGCACCAGCAACAGCCGCGTGATTGCCGTTCAGGCGAGTGGCACGACCGGCGCGACGGCGGTGCTGACCGCGGTGGGCGCCGGAACGGCCAGCGTGGTGGCGTCCAGCGAAGGAGTGAATAGCTCCGCGTTGAACCTGGCGGTGACCATGGCCTGCTGCCAGGTGGGCGATGGGGCGCCAACGGCCGTGCAACAAGCGTTCCAGTCGGCGCTTACGCGGAATCAGATATCGGTCGAATTACCGGTGGCGGGCCCCGCGGTTCGAGCGGGCAGCGGTTACGTGCAGATGGTGGAATCGAGCGGCGCCAATGGCGCGGTGTACATGATCGCCGAAGCGGACCAGGCGGGCGTGGCGTACGTGGTGGGCGGCGCCGTGCTGACCCGGTACCAGGGATTGGGCGGTCCGGCCGGCGCGCTGGGGTATCCCACCAGCGATCAATCCGCGGGCGGCACGCAGCAGTTTCAAAACAGCGCCGCGCTGGCGGGCAATCCGGTGCGGGTGGTGAGCGGACTCATCCTTTCTAAATGGGCGCTGCTGAACTACGAGGCCGGGGCGGCGGGCGCTCCAGTGGCGGAAGCCACCACCTTCTCGACTATGGGCGCCAACTCGGGCGCGATGCAGAGCTTCGCCAACGGCGCGATCTACGGGGCGACGGCGGGACCTAGAGCGGGGCAGGCGTATTTCGTGAGCGGGCTGATTCTGGCGTGTTACAACGGCATGGGCGGGGCGGCGGGCAGCTTTGGCATGCCGGTGAGCGACGAAACGGCGAGCGGGAGCTTCGACCAGCAGAACTTCGAGGGCGGGAACATCACCTACTCGGCGGGCGACGCCGCGGCGGTGGCGCATCCGTCGCCCAAGGCGCCTCCGGGAGTGGAGATTACGCCGACCTCGGTTGCGGCGGGCGGGCGCGCGCACCTGGCCATCGTGGGGTTCCCGAACAACAGCACCATTCGCGTGTCGGTTACGGGAGAGCCCGACTTTCTGACGACCACGGCGAACGGCGCCTACAGTTGGGATATGTTCATACCGCTCGCGTCGAAGAGCGGGACGGTGACGGTCCAGGCGGCGGACACCGGGGGGACGTCGACGGCCAGCGGCACGCTCACCATCAGAGGCTTCGATGTTACGAATAACCGGATTGCCATTGCCAAGGTGCAGGGCGACAACCAGACGGGCTTGCCGGGGGCATTGCTGCCGCTGCCGTTGAGAATCGCGCTGCTGGATTCCTCGGGCACGCCGGTGGTGGGCGCGCCGGTGGTATTCCAGGCGTCGCCGGGGGCGCAGCTTTCGGCGGCCAGCGCGTCGACCGACAGTTGGGGACAGGCGGAAACACAGGTGCGCCTGCCGGCTGCCGTGGGCGTGACTCTGGTGACCGCCAACGCGCCGGGGATCGCACAGAATCCGGTGACGTTTGGGGCGCTGGCGGCGGCATCGAATTTGCCGGGCTTCCCCAACTTGCAGGCGGGCGGAAGCGCGCCGCTGGGCAATGGAACGGCGACCATCGGGCAGAAAGGGGCGCTGGTGACGGCGGTGGCGTCGATTCTGCGGTACCGGCAGAACCGCGGCGATCTGCCACGGCCCAACGGCCTGGCCGATGCGGGCGCGCTCAACCAATTCCTGCAGGGCTGGTGCGTGGCGGAATCGACGGGCGGGCAGCTCTGCGACGGATTCCTTTCGAATCCGGCTTCCGGCGAGCAGATTGTGAATCTCTGGCGCGCGGCGGAATTCACGGGCGGGGTGGATGTCACGGCGCAGACTCCGGCTCTCAGCACCATCGCGGACCTGGTGGCGCAAGGCGAGCCGGTGCTGCTCTCGCTGGGTCTCTCGCTCAACGGCACGCTGGCCGGGGGCCACTTCGTGGCGGCGATTGGAATCGCGGCGGACGGGTCGATTGTCATTCAGGACCCCAGCCCGCTATTCGCGCGCACCAATCTGAACGATTACCTGAACGGATTCACGGCGGGCGGCGGGAAATGGACGGCCGATTTGCGGGGCGTAGCGCGGTTCGCAGTGAGCAGTCCCAGCGGCACGCGGTTCATGGTGGGAGCGCTTTCGCAAGCAGCCAGCCTGATGCAGAATTTCGCGATGGGCGTGAATTCGGCGGCGGGCGCGTGCGGCGTGCCGCTCGACCTGCTGGACGCGGTGGACTCGTCGGGGAACCCGCCGGCGGCGGGCGCCCTGATTTCGCGCATCGAGGTGTGCGACGGCAGCCAGCCGGCGTACCAGATCGGGGTGGGCGCGGCCCAGCCGTACCACGCTTTCGTGACGGACCTGGCCGCGGGCGGATCGTCGATGGACATTTCCGGGAACGCGGCGGAAACCTATAAGGTTACGCGGCCGTTGCTGGCGCTGGCGGTAGGGCCGCAGGATGTGAGCTTCGCGGCCGGCGCGGTGGTGAATGCCGCAACCTTTACCAGCGGCATCGCGCCGGGCGGCATCATGGCGATCTTCGGCACGGGGCTCTCCGGGCCGGGGGTGCCCTCTGGGCCCGCCACGGCGGTGGATATGGATGGCACAATGGCGACGGTGCTGTGGGCCTCCGCGTTCCAGATCAACGCCCAGGTTCCGGCGGGCATGGCGCCGGGAGTCCACACCTTGCGGGTGCGTTCGGTGTATGGGGTGGCGCAGCAAACCGTCAGTGTCGCCGCCATCGCGCCGGCGATTTTCGTGATGGGCAATTCCGGGATGGGAGCGGTGTTGAACCAGGATTTCAGCATGAATGGACCCGCTAATCCGTTGCCCCGCGGGCAGGCGCTGGTGGTGTATGCGACGGGCCTGGGAGCGGTGACCCGGCAGGGACAGCTTTCGGTGACCACGGCTACGGTGACGGCGGTGGTCAACGGGCAGGAGTTGCCGGTGGAATTCGCGGGGCTGGCGCCGGGATATGCCGGTTTATATCAAGTGAACGTGCCGATTCCGGGGGCGACAGCGCCGGGGCTAGGTGTTTCCCTTACCCTCAAAGAGGGGGGGCAGCTCAGCAATAGCGTGTCGGTGGCGCTGGAATGAAGAAAAAAAGAGACCATTCGATGCGAAACTATTGACGCGGGGGTGTGCGGCATGGTTTAATCGTGCCAGCCTGATCAGTAAAGGGTTTAAGGTGGTCGAACGCCCCGTTTCGCAGGAAAGGGGATGGAATTTCCCTTGACACGGGGCGGGCAATGGGTTATGAATAGGTTTACCGCGTCTGGTTTTGGTGTGCAATCTTGCGTTTGTGTCCGGTGAGCACAGAAGAGAAGACAACAAAGAACATGTGCCCCGGGTAAGACTTCAGTAAGGCCCTGCGGCCGGGTTGACGGCCGCTGGAAAATTGGCTCTCCGCCCGACACGGAGAAGTTCCCTAGGTTGACTGAACGGTTTGAGACTGAACTTTGAGGCTCAGGTTGGGAAGAGAACTTCGACCGATTCAAATTTCGCAATTCACAAGGAGAAGGAAATGAATTTTCGCAGATGGATTACTGCGCTAGCTGTGCTTGCCCTCTTCGCGGGGTTTGCCAGTGCGCAGATCGCAAATAGCAACGCGAGTCAAGGCCCATTTCAGTGCAGCGCATCCGTGGCGGTCCCGCCCGTGTTGCGCGCCGAGGGTTTGACGGAACTGGTGGGCGACATCGTGCTGACTTGCACGGGCGGCGCGGTTGTGCAGCCCAATACCCCATTGACCAGTAGCACGGCCAACATCACGGTCAGTTTCAATACCAACGTGACGAGCCGTCTGTTGGCGAACGCCTATGGGGTCACCGCCAATAGCTTGGAGGCAGGCAACACAAATGAAGCGTTACTGCTAATCGATGAGCCGGGTTCCTCCGACCCGTACATGCTTCCGGGTTGGGGACCGAACGCTCCCCAGGTGCTGTGCGGCAGCGGCGGCTTGCCCAACTCAAGCATCGGCGCGGGCGTTGGCGGTTGCCCTGAGTACGTTGAGCAGCTAACCTCGACTGTCACTAGCCTCCCCGTGAATGTGATGGTCGGCGGGACTGCCACCACTCCTGGCACCACCCCCGGCCCCAACGTGTTCTCGGGCGTGTGGGGCGGCTCGGGCGCTCCCAACCAGGTTACGTTCTTTGGAATTCCGATCATGCCCCCAACGAGTGCGGGTTCCGAGCGCGTATACCG
This sequence comes from Bryobacteraceae bacterium, assembly GCA_049590695.1. GTDB lineage: Bacteria > Acidobacteriota > Terriglobia > Bryobacterales > Bryobacteraceae > Fen-178. Next base: position 6,922 of record JBAWDI010000428.1, on the reverse strand, counting down.
CATCACGAACGTTCGCATCAATGCCAATACATTGGGTGGCGGCCTGTATGCGGGCACCAGTCAGGTGTATGCGTATGTTTCCATCAGCGGCCCCACCTCGGTGCCACTCAACAATCCGAACCTGATCGCCGGCTCCATACAGCAAGGTCTCACCGCCAGTCTCCGCAGCCCGAGCAACGGTAGCTACTCTTCGTCTCAGTTGACCCAGCAGCAGTGCAGCGGCACGTCTGGCTCAGCGCCGGGCAATGCTCTTGCGTACCTGAGGTTCGCTGAGAACTTCGGTAGCGCATTTAAGACACGCACAAGTGCGACGGGAGGGGTAGCGATTCCGACCAATCAGAACATCCCGGGCACGATTTACAATTCCGAATCGGGCTTGATCCCCTACAGTAGTACTGCTGGGGTGTTGATTACGGGCCAGAATAACTCCGAGCAAGTCGGCTTGGCGGATTATGGTACCCGATTGAAGGCCGTGTTTAACGGACTTCCGTCCGGTGTCCGCATGTTTGTGTCGACGATGAGCGCGTCAGCGACGTCGGTGGCGCAATTGGTGCTCAGCGACACGGCTAGCGACGGCACCGGCAGTCTTCCCGCCGTGCCGATCACCGGTTACTCCGGGAGTACTCCTTACGCCGAGATCACAAACTCGGGCGGGACGGCCAGCGCGACTTGGGAGGTGATCAGCGCCAACTCGGCGACCAACGAGAACTTCGACTTCGCCGTGTGGTTCCTGTACAGCGCCAGCCCGGCTACCAACAGTCCGGCCCCGGGGACGGCAACGGTGAATCTGAGCTTCGCTCCGAATACCAATTCAGGGGCGTTCTCAGCGACCTCCGGAGGCACATCCTCGAGCACGTTAACGGTGCCACGGTTTGCGGATACATCGACCGCGACCAGCATCTTTACGATCGTCCCATGCACGACGAGTCTGTTGTTCCCGTTCATAACGAACCAGGCCGGATTCGACACCGGCATAGCGATTATGAACACGACTACAGATCCGTTCGGCACCAAGCCGCAATCGGGCATCTGCACGTTGAACTTCTACGGGCAGAATGCGCCGGCGGCGTATCCGACGGCGGTGATCCCCTCCGGGAACTCCTGGACTCCGGCGGTGGGCGCCTGGATGGCCAGTGTGATTGCCCCGAACTTCGAGGGGTATATGATCGCGGTCTGCCAATTCCAGTTGGCTCACGGGTATTCGTTCGTGAGCGACCTGGGGGCACAGAAACTGGCCCACGGGTCTCTGGCTCTGGTTCTGCCGCTGGGCACCAGTTCCGGCTCCCGTTCCGCTCCAGAAATGCTAGAGAACTAACGTTTCGCTTGATGTCTGAGAGAGGGGAGCATTTGCTCCCCTCTTTTTTTTTGACGCGCGACATTTGACGTGCCACACTCGCACATGGCGGCGTGAGGTGGTACAATACAATTCTCACCGCGTCCATCCCAATCCAACCGTGTTCATGCACTGAACGAGGAGGTAATCTTGAACAAATTTAGAGTTATGGTTGTGGCGGCGGTTCTGGCGGGGCTTTTCTGCGCCCATCCGGCGGCCGCGCAGAACATCACGATCGTGTCCGGAGACGGACAATTGGTCAAACCGTTCCAGACCTTTTCGCCCATGTGGGTACTGGTGACCGATTCCAATGGTGTTCCGCAAGCCAATGTGACGGTGACCTGGAACATCACTGGCGCCAGTTCCAACGCCCTGCTTCTTTCGGGGGGTACCACCATAACGGCATTCGATGGGACGACATCGAATCTCTTCGAATACGCCAGTTTTCTTTCGGTGGGTTCGGTAAACAGGAACACGGTGATGGCCAGCACCACGGCTGGCGCTGTGGTGTTCAATCTTACCGAGTCGCTGCTGGCTTCGAATCTCTCGTCGTATCCGGCTGTGAGCGTCGGGTCGTGGGGGACACTGCTTCCGAATCTGCTGGCCGGGCAGTCCTTGACAGGGCAGGCGGGATCCACGGGCAGTACGCCGCTCCAAATTTACGTCTCGGCCCCGCAAAGTGGCGGTATTGGGAACGTCAGCCTGCAACTGGTGAACTACCAGGACCCGTCCGTGGGGGCGGTGGTGAACTGCGCGGGAGCGGCCGGTGGAGAAGCGCATACCGTGATGACGGACCCGACCGGGGTGGCCACGTGCTCGCCGGTTTTCGGCGCTGTCCCCGGGACAGGCCAGTTTTATCTTCTGGTGGGAGCGGGAGGCGCGCCGCAATCATCGGACCCGACTGTCGGGCCTCCGTTCGCCAATTGGGCCATCGGGCCGTTGAACCTCACCGTGACGGCCGCGCTGCCTGGATTGATCAGAGTCACGCAGGGCAACTTCCAATCCGCCGCCCCTGGCCAAGCCCTGGCATCCGCGCTTCAAGTGGAAGTGGACACCGCTTCGGGAACGCCGGTGGCGGGCCAGACGGTGAACTGGACGGTGACGCCGGCGGGCGCCGCGAGTCTTTCGAGCAATAGCACGTCGACGGACGTGAGCGGGCGCGCGGCGGTGGCCGCGACGTTCGCGAGTAACGCTTCGGGCGCCGTCTCAATCAAAGCGACGTGCCCGGCTTGCCCGGCGGGGGCCCAGTCCGTGACTTTCAGCGCCACGGCGGTTCCCATCGTGACCCTCAGCGGCCTGCAGATCGTCTCGGGCAACAACCAGACCTCTATCGAGAACGCCACCTTCGGTCTGCCCCTGGTGGTGCAGGTGAACGCCAGCAATGGGCAGGGGGCCAGCAACGTGGGCGTGCAGTTCTCAGTGACCGGGCCGGCTTCGCTTTCTTCGAGCACAGTGACTACCGATTCCAACGGGCGCGCGCAAGTCTCGGTTACGGCGGGCGCCACGGCGGGCACGGTGACGGTGACGGCCACCGTGGGGAGTTTCACCCAGAGTTTCAGTCTGACGGTTATGCCGCCGGGACCCACGCTGACGGCGAGCAGCTTCTATAATGGCGCCGATTTCAAGGCCGGCTCGATTTCGCCGTGCAGCATCGCCACCATCATTGCTCCGGGCCTGGCGCCGGGTATTCAGGGCGTTGTGACTCCGGGCAGCTTGTTTGGTCCTCTGCCGTACCTGTTGGCATCCGACGCGGTATCGTTCAACGGCACCGCGGCACCGATCTTTAACGTGGCCAACGTCAGTGGCCAGGAGCAGATCACAGTCCAGGTTCCGTGCGAAGTGACTCCGTCCAGCGCCGTTACCGTGGCAGTTACGGTGGGCACCGCGCCGCCGGACACGGTGAGTGTGCCGGTGTTGGCGGCCAGCCCCGGCATTTTCCAGACGGCCATGCCGGATGGCGTATCGCGGGCGGTGATTGTTCGGCCGGATGGATCGTTTGTGAGCCTGGCAAACCCGGCTCGCCGCGGTGAAACCGTCCGAGCCTACGCCACCGGCCTGGGGGTGACTGCCCCAACCGTGGGCACCAATGCGACCGCCATTCCGGGCGCCGATGCCATTGTCCAAGGCATCCTAATCATGGGCGTGACCAACACTATCGGGCAAGCCGAAGGCGTTCGCGTGAGCACCGCGCGGGTTGCGCCAGACCTGATCGGCGTGTTCGAGATTCCGTTCCAGGTGCCCTCGGATGCGGCCACGGGGAACAACGTCTCGTTTTCGATAGGAGTGATACCGGTGGGCAGCGGCACACCGATATACAGCGCCACCGCGAAGATCCCGATCCAGTAGGTTTCCTTCTCCGGGGCCGGGGAAACTCGGCCCCTTCTTCTTCGCCTCTTCTTCGCCACAAAAACTACATGTTGTGTGTTGCGCGATCAGTGTAGATCTGCTGGTATCGCGATAACTCCCAACGTGTCAGTAAGATCCTGCAAAAAGCTCTTGCTAAGGCAGAATATCTGTGGCACCATTAGTTGTGGCCAGAAATGGCTACAAAAGTGATAAAAAATGGGAGACGCCACCCATCAGCCGCAGCCGCCAAAGATCGAGCCGCCACTGGGAATGTACCCTGGCCGGCTGGACGACCGGGGGAGGGTGAAACTGCCGGCGAACTTCCTGCAATACTTTGGCGCCTTGGGAGAAACGCGGTTCTTCGTGACCAGCCTGGACCGGCGCATAGCTCAAATCTACACCATTCCGGCGTGGAGGGAAACCGAAAAGTGGCTGGCCAACTTCCGCGCGGATGCGAAAGCGGCGCGAAACGTAGCCTTCAATGCGACCGACCTGGGCGCGGAGGCCGAGATCGACAGCCAGGGCCGAATCCTGTTCTCGACGGAACTGCGCAGAGAGCTCGGAATTGAGAACCAGGCGGTGCGGCTGTACGCCTATCGCACGCGGATCGAAGTATTAAGCGACAAGATCTACCAGGAGCGGAAGGGCGAGGCTGCCGCGAACCCGGCGGAGGACGTGGCCAAGCTGGACGAGGCGGGGCTGCCCTGATGACCTATGCACTTCCCGGTGATGGCCGAAGAATCGCTCTCGCTGCTGGCGGTCCGTCCCGAGGGAATCTACCTGGATGCGACAGCGGGTCTGGGGGGACATGCGGGGCTCATCGCGCGGCAACTGACGACGGGACTGGTGATCGCCAACGACCGCGACGCGCAGTCGCTGGAAATGGCGCGGCAGAACACCGCGGAGTGGGCGGGGCGCATTCAATTTCATTGGGGACCCTTCGGCAAGCTGGCCGAAGCGGTAGCGGAAGCGGGATTCGAGAAGGTGGACGGACTGCTGGCGGATCTGGGAGTCAGCCGCTATCAGCTCACGGCCCCGGAGAGAGGATTTTCGTTCATGGCGGATGGACCGCTGGACATGCGCATGGATCAGTCCATGGGCATGACGGCGGCCGATCTGGTCAATCACACCGCCGAGAAGGCGCTCGCCGACCTGATATTTCAGTTAGGCGAAGAAAGGAGGGCGCGGAAGGTAGCCAGAGCAATCGTCCGAGCACGGCCCATACGGAGCACACTGCACCTGGCCGGTGTGGTGGAGCGGGCCGTGCCCCGGACGGGCCGTTTGCACCCGGCCACGAGAACGTTCATGGCCTTGCGAATGGCGGTCAACGACGAGCCGGGGGAATTGGACCGGCTGCTGGAGATTGGTCCGGAGCTGTTGACGAGCGGCGGGCGGATGGTAGTGATCAGCTTCATGTCGATCGACGACCGGAAGGTGAAAGAAAAGTACAGAGCGCTGGAGCGGGAAGGGCGTGGAGCGATTCTGACGAAACACCCGCTTCAGCCAAGCGAGGAAGAGACACGGCAGAACCCGGCTTCGCGGAGCGCCAAGCTGCGGGGGGTGGAGATGATTTCGTGACCGGCTCCCTGACCCTTTCGACGCCCGCGACGGGTAAACTCCGACGCAGAGACGCGGAGAAACACGCGGAGAAGAACAAGAAGTCAAAACCAGAGAGCGCAGAGGGAGCGGAGACTCGTGAAAGAACGAGGGCGGATGAAAGGTGGAGGCGAGCCTCGAAGCGGCGACGGTTAGGGACAATGTCATTCGACGCGGAGACCCGGAGACGCGGAGAAACTCGCGGAGAAGGACAAGGAGTCAAAACCAGAGAGCGCAGAGGGAGCGGAGACTCGTGACAGAACGAGGGTAGAGGAAAGGTGGAGGCGAGCCTCGAAGCCGCGACCGTTAGGGACAATGTCATTCGACGCGGAGACGCGGAGACTCGTGACAGAACGAGGGTAGAGGAAAGGTGGAGGCAGTTTCAGGGAGTATCCAGTAGGTGGTTGGTAGAAAGGGAACGAAAGAACATGGCTACGCTGCCAGTATTTTTCCACAGGACCGATGAAGGCGGATTCCCGGGCTTGCCGGGCACCAAAGCGGAGCGGGACCCATTTCAATTGCGCGCGCTCCCACAGGAAGACGTGTTTTTTCATTGCAAGAAAATCGACAACTCGCGTTTGGTGCGGGCGGCCGATCCGCAAGCGCGGGGCGCATGCTGGTCGGCCATCGGAGCGGCCGGCGTTCTGCTGGCCGTGCTGACGAGCGTACTGGTTCCCAGCGTCGCCTGCACGCTGGCCGGCTACCAACTGCAGGCCCTGCGCGTGGAGGAGCGGCAGTTGCTGGATGAGAAACGCACGCTGGAGGTGGTGGAAGCGGGGCTTCTCAGTCCCCAACGGCTGGAGAAGCTGGCCCAAGGGCAGAACCTGGTTGCGCCAGTTGCGGGGCAGGTGGTGCGGCTGAACGCCAAAGGCGACAGCGCGGTGGCGATGGTGAAGTAGGGAAGCCGGGGGGTGACCCGGTCACGGAGCGCGGCATGGTGGATCGTCGTCTGGCATGGCTCGCCGGGATCGCCGTCATCTGGGGCGCGGCCATTTTTTTCAAGATCATCTCGCTGCAGGTGGTCCATCACGAGGAGTATGCGAAGCTGGCGACGGAGCGCCAGATGGTGGCGGTGGAGATCCCGGCGCCACGGGGCACGATCTTCGACCGGACCGGCCAGCCGTTGGCGATGAGCGTGCCGACGGAGTCGGTTTCGATCGACCCGCTACGGGCGCCCGACCTGGGAGTCGCTTCGGAACTGCTGGCGCTGGTACTGCACCTGGACCGTACGGCTCTGTACGGCAAGATGAAGTGGGCGCGCGACAACCACCACGGGTTTCTGTGGGTGAAGCGCAAAATCGGCGACGAGGAAGGGCAGAATCTGCGCAATCTGCGTCTGGAGTGGATTCACATCCAGGACGAGAGCCAGCGGCACTACCCGAACGGGACGCTGGCGGCGCACGTTCTGGGGTCGGTGGATTTCGAAGAGCGAGGCAACGCGGGAATCGAGCAGGTGCTGGATGCGGAACTGCGCGGCCAGCCGGGGGAGGCGCGGATGCTGACGGACGTGAAGCGCCGCGGCATCGATTCCCAGTCCGCATCGGAGATGAAACCGGGCACGCCGATCACGCTCACCATCGACGAGCGGCTGCAATTCGTGGCGGAGCGCGAGATAGCGGCGGCGGTGGAAGCGCACCACGCGCAAAG
>JBAWDI010000427.1:0-1982 GCA_049590695.1 Bryobacteraceae bacterium | reverse complement strand
CAGCGGAGCCGCCGCTCGAACCTCCGGGCACGCGATCGGGCGCCACCGGGTTGCGCACCGGGCCGAAGGCCGAGTTCTCGGTGGAAGACCCCATGGCGAACTCGTCGCAGTTGGTCTTGCCGATGATGATGCCGCCGGCCTGCTCCAGCCGCACCACGGCGGTGGCATCGTACGGCGGAATGTAGTTGGCCAGGAGCTTCGAGCCGCAAGTGGTGCGGACGCCCTGGGTGAGGATGACGTCCTTGACCGCCACGGGGACGCCGGCCAGCGGTCCGGGATCTTCGCCGCGGGCGAGCCGCTCATCCACGCGTTTCGCCGCGGCCAGCGCGCGCTCGGGCGAAAAGTGGAGGTACGCATCGGTCTTGGGGTTCTCGGCCTGGGCGTAGCGCAGGGCTTCGGCGGCCAGTTCGGCGGCGGTGAAGCGGCGCGAGAGCAGGCCTTCTCTCACGCGGCCGATGGTCAGAGAGGGGATATGCATGGGTCAGCGTTCGATCACTTTGGGCACCTTGAAATAGCCGGCGCCGGGTTGAGGAGCGTTGGCCAAGGCCGCCTGGCTGCCCAGCGGCGTCGCCGGCACGTCCGCGCGCAAGGTGGCCGTCTCTTCGGCGTCGAACAACACCTGGGCCATCGGCTCGACGTTGGCGGTATCGATCTCGTTGAGCTTGCCGATGTGCTCGAGGATGCCGTCCAGGTCCGCCTGGAACCGCGCCACTTCGGCGTCGGTCAGCTTCAGGTTGGCCAGACCGGCCACGTAGCGGACTTCCTGTTCCGTGATCTTCACGCCAGCGCCTTCTTCCGGGATGCTTTATAGATGCCGCGCAGGACCGGGTCCGCGATACCGTCGGCCTCGTCGGGGAAGAGGGCGGGAACCGCTTGCGCGGCGCGCTGCGGCTCGCGCCGCCGCGGCACGATGCGAAACTCGAGGTCTTCCACCAGGCCGGGGCCGAAGCTCTTTTTCAGGTTGTTGAGGATGTGGGGCGTCAGCGCGAACAACTGGCGCTGCCAGATGTAGTCTTCCACCTCGACGATGAGGCGCGTGCGCACCATGCGGCAGGCGCGCGTATGCGCGGCGATCCTCTGGCCGACGGCCTGGGGCCAGGCGGCGCAGGCCAGATCTCCGGCGCTGAGCACATCGCCGGACAGTCGCAATCCCCGTATGAGTTTGCTGGCGCGTTCCATGTGGTTCGGCTGAACCATTTTATCATGGCGGCTATTTCAGTCGAGAAGTTGGTGAGCGCTTGGTGTGGTGCGGCGCAAGAGATGCGCCTTACCCACTCCCGACGGACCGTCGCGCTCGATCCGTGGAGCGACCTTTTAGGTTGCCACGCCGGCGTCCGCGCCGACGTTCTTCGGGAATGCCGGTTTATCCCGGCGCTATCCAGGCGAAACGCCTGCTCCACATCATTTGCGCCGCAGACGGCTAGTGTGGTCGGAGCAGCAGACGACACAAACCGATCGTCTTGCCCTACCATGGAAGAATGCTCGTGCTGGCTTCCCAGTCTCCGCGGCGCGGCGAGATTCTTCGCCAGGTGGGGATTCCGTTCACCGTCCGGGTGGCCGCGGTCGATGAAACACCGCTGGCGGGCGAGAAGCCCGAAGCTTACGTCATGCGGCTGGCGGAACTGAAAGCGACGGCGGTGCCCGCGACGCCGGACGAGACCGTGCTGGGCGCCGACACCACCGTCGTGATCGACGGCGAAATGCTGGGCAAGCCCGCCGATGCCGCCGGCGCGCGGCGCATGCTCGAGCGGCTTTCCGGACGGCAGCACGAAGTCATCACCGGAATTTGCCTGAGACGCGGCGTGGAAGTGGTTCGACACTGTGCCGCGACGAAGGTGTGGTTCGCTCCCATGAGCGCGCGCGAAATCGAGGAATACGTGGCGAGCGGCGAGCCCATGGACAAGGCCGGCGCCTACGCCATCCAGGGTCTGGCGTCGAAGTTCATCGAGAGGATCGACGGCTGCTACTTCAACGTGGTGGGC
>JBAWDI010000426.1:0-2759 GCA_049590695.1 Bryobacteraceae bacterium | reverse complement strand
ACCGGGCGAAAGTCGCATCCGTGAGATTCAGATCCAGCTCGCTTCGCTTGCCCGTGACGAAGCTGCCGCGGCTGTCCCGCAGAACCCCCACCAGGGTCAGTTTCTGTCCCCGCCGGCCCTGCCTGGTTTCGAAATGCAAGCGGTTGAAATCCAGGTGCGCGACCATGGTGATGCCCGGCGGCCCCTTCCACTGCTCCCAGGTGAACCGGACCGGCAAGTCCGCGACAGTATCCGAGGCCATCGCTTCGCTGTCCAGTTTGGAGGGCGGAGAGCTTGGCGCGGCGGCATTCGCCGATGACGCGGCGTAACCCAGCCGGGCCTGCAGCGAATACCGCTTGCTCGCGGCGAGCCGCACTTTCAGGCTATGAAAACGCCCGTCGGCCGCCACGCCGGATGGCGAGAAGCCGAGCACGTACATGGTTTCCGGCACCATGCCCAACTCCCGGAAGCCGCGCGCCAGATCGTTGTAGTTGTGGTAAAAGGTGCCGCCCGTGCCGGAAGCCAGAACCTCCATGGCGTCGCCCGGCGCGTCTGCCACTCTTTGCGCGTTCTTCGTTTCCACGTTTCGCGCGCTTGCCGGAATCGAGCCCAGAGACGTGGAAGCGTCACCTCCCGGAATCACCGTGTAAAGGCCCTTGACGTCCAGAGTGTTGATGACCACTTCCGCGTGCAGCGCCTTGGTCATCAAGCGATCCTGGTCGATCTCCAGGTTGCCCGTGAGGAATCCCGCGGAGGCCAGCAGAATCATGCGTTCGCCCGGAAACTTTGCCAGGCCGTCGACCAGGCTTTCAATCATGCGCAGCGTGTTCCTCGAGTTGTTCAGTGCGTGCTCCCAGATGGTGTCGGCCGGGGCGGTCACTTGAATCGGAAAACACGGGGAACGCTCACAGACTGCACATTCGGCTAACTTCGCCTCGAGCAGCTCGTTGTCCAGGCTATTGACGATCAGGTATGCCTCATAGGGCAGGATGTGGGGGCACTGTTGCCCCGAATCGTCGGCGAATCTCCGATGGGAGGTCACCTTGGCGATCTGCTCGACCAGCTTGGGCACATCCCCGGTGAACTCGTAGTCCTCCGACTGTGCCACGGTGACCACCGCCACGCGGTCGCCGGGCGCAAGGCTGGTTTTGACGAATTTCGTCGCTGCTTCCTTGGCGGGCTTCAAGGCGAGCGTTTCGGAGTTCAGGTCGTCGAAGCAGAGTGCCACGAAGCGGGGCCCCGATTCGCGTTTCCGCCCCGCGGGCGCTTCCAGGACGAAGACCGGCTTCGCACCGCCACCGGCGTCCGCCTGCGATGTGAAATGTTGCTCCGAGAAGGCTGTGATGGTCTGCCTGACCCCGGTGTCGTAGATTTCGAAGTTGTTCCTGGTGAGGCCGGCGACCGCGCGGTGCCACCCGTCGCGGACCACCACCGGAACCTCCACCAAATCCACCTCGGTGCGCAATCTGAAAGGGAATGGAGGCAGGTAGGGAACGGTCCGCGCATGCGCCTCGTCGGGAGCGATGGATTGAGCCGTCGCCAAGCCGAGACAGGCCAGCGCGGCCAGTACCGCCAAAAAGCCAGCGGGCGCCGCTATGCGAGGCGTCCGCAAACCACAACCGTGATGTAACTCCCGCACCGAACCTCAGAATAACAGCTTCATCGACATCTGGATTTGTCGCGGCGTGCTGAACGACGTGACCTCCCGGGGGGAATTACGGTGACAGGCGACGCAACTCCCAAACCCTACCGGCGGTCGTGCTCGTCAACAAGGAGCTCACGAAAAGGGGTTAGTTCGTCGCGGGCTGGCGATTGTGGCCAGTGCTGCGTCAGAGTCTATTTATGAGCACTCAACTCACTCGGAAGAACGTGCCGGCGCGGCGGGATCTACTCCGCCGCAATACCATGGCGTTCCCACGCGAGCTGCGCCAGGCGATTCCGGATCTGCACGCCGGCCGCGTTCTGGAACTCGATTCTATCAACGGGCGGGCGCCGGACTTCTCCCTGTTCGGCCCACCCGTCGAGTTGAAGCTGGTGGTGAAGGAAACCGGCAAGCTCAAGGGCGAATTCGTGGTGGTGATGGGTCTTCAAATTGACGCGGCGCGCGCACTGGCGGCCACACTGACGGAGTTGGCGAATCACGCCGAACGGGCCGTGGCTGGTCGCGGCCCGGCGGCGTAATCGGAGTGCGGTCTACCTCCCCGGCTTCCACTCCGGCAGGCGGCCGGGCGTGTAAGGCGCGCCGGCGGCGTCGCCCAAACCGGGGATGTTTGGGCTGCTGGCCGCCGGAACGGTCATGCTGGCCGGTTTCGGCATGCTGCGGCGGAGACGCGCGCAGCGGCTGGTCAGGGTTTCAAGATTACCTTCATGAGGTTGGGATCGCGGCGGTAGAGCCGCTCGAACCACGCCGGTCCTTCGGCCAGGGGCGCCACGGCGCTGATCAGCGGGTCCACGCGAACGGCGCCTTTCGACATCAGCTCAATGCACGCCGGGTATTCGCCGCTCGAAGCGCACGACCCCTGAAGCCGCAGTTGGCCCGTCACCACGGTCTGCAACGGGAATTCGACCGCGGGTTCCAGGTTGCCGACCAGCGTCGCCGCGCCGCCTTTGCGCAAGCAGGCGATGGCGGTTCTCACCGGTTCGCCCGCGCCCACGCATTCGACGGCCACGTCCGCGCCGCGGCCCTCCGTCATTTCGCGAATGGCCGCCACGGCGTCTCCCGCTCGCGGATTGAAGGCGCTCGCGGCTCCAAGCTGCCGCGCCAGCTCCAGGCGCGCCGG
>JBAWDI010000425.1:0-4701 GCA_049590695.1 Bryobacteraceae bacterium | reverse complement strand
GCGTCGATAACTTCGACCTGTTCGATGCCGAGAAGATGGCGGTGGTGGGGCGCAAGGTCATCGAAGAGGCGGCGCGCATGGGCAACTGCGTGGTGGTGGGCCGCGGCGCGCAATGCATCCTGCACGGCTGGCCGGAGGTCTTTCACGTGTTTCTGTACGCGCCCATCGCCATCCGCAAGAAGCGCGTCGCCGAGCGCCGGGCAGCGTGCCCGAATCTGGAGGCGGTGATTCGGGAGTATGATCGTCTGCGCTCGGCGGGCGTCCGGCAATACTTCGAGCAGGAGTGGTGCAACCCGAATCTGTACGATCTGATGATCAACACCAAGCGCGGCTATGAGAGCGCCATGGAGACGATATTGTGCGCGGCGGGGATGAAGGCCGAGGTAGGGGCACACTAAAGGTCACCAGGAGGGCCGTCGTCGCCTCGTTATGCGGTGCTTCACGGCTGCTGGGCCGGACGCAGGCCAGCCAGGAAAGCGCCGGAGATGCTATCGCAATTCCCGCCCGGCTGGACGCTGTCCGACGGATTCTCATCCCCGCACGGATCAACGGCTCCGATCCCCTTTGGTGTGTTCTGGACTCAGGTGGCGGGAGGGTGGTCGGCATCGACCGGGGAACAGCGGCGGCGATCGGGGTAAAGGCCTCCTGGGAGGGGCTCAGCGCCGGGCCGAAGGCAGAAAGAATGACCCGCGACGGCCGGACCAGAGCGATCCTCGTGATCGCGGGTTTGAATCTGGGCGCTCCGGTGGTCGCGATCAAGCCCTCGCGCCAGCCCGGAGACTGCGTTATCGGGATGTCGCTCTTATCGCGATATGTGGTCGAACTGGATTGGGAAGCTATCCAAGTCCGGCTGCATGATGCGGCGAGGTTTCGGTACTCCGGCGCGGGCCAAGCAATTCCGTTCTCACTCGAACCCAGATTCGACTACAGCCCTTTCGCCGACACGATTCTCACCATTGGGGGAGAGCAGATCCCAGCTCGGTTGGGGATTGACAGCGGCGCCAGCGGCTGCTCCGCATGGCTCAGCAAGAGCTTTCTCGATCGGCACGAGGTTTTCGACAATGTCAGAGCGTTCGGCACTTGCACGATCACGAAACTCTCAGCCGGTCCAGTGTCTGTCATGAAGCCGGTTTTGCAGTTGGCGCTGAAGCGCGGTTTCGGCGGGGGCCCGGAACCGGACGGGCTACTGGGTGTCGAGTTCCTGAGCCGGTTCAAGATCTTCATGGACTACACCCGATTGCAGATCATTCTGGAGCCAGTTTCGCCCCCTGAGGATACCATCGTGGTTTGAAACGGTCTCGGAGGTATCGCGGCCCCAAGGCGACTACGGCTAGGCCCCCACTTTCTTCAGCAGCCAAGCCATGTTCCGCCCCAGGGTTTTCATGGTCCGGATGCCTTCCTCGTCCTTTTCGACCTCGCCGGGCTCCCGGCCGATGCCGATGTTCCAGTAGGACGAACCCGGAATGATCATCTCGCTGATGAGGAAGAAGTGATTCAGGGTGTCAAAGGCGTGGATGGCGCCGGCGCGGCGCACAGCCACCACGGCGGCGCCCACCTTGCGGCGAAACATGCCGCCGTTGGCCCCGTTCACCAGACAGGCGCGGTCGATGAGGGCTTTTATCTCCGGCGAGACGTCGGTGACGTAGGTCGGCGAGCCCAGGAGGATACCGTCCGCGGCGGCCATCTTGTCGATACAGACATTGCCCATATCATCGGTCTGCGAGCAGTGGCGGTCCTTTCTGGTGGAACACTTGCGGCACGCCAGACATCCGTGGATTTTGGCGCCGGCGAGTTCCACCAGCTCGGTTTCGATGCCTTCGTTGGCCAGCTCGCCGAGCACGTGGCCGAGCAGAATAGCAGTATTCCCGCCTCTGCGGGCGCTGCCGTTGAATGCGACGACTTTCATAGCGCGGTCACTCCGGAATTCCTATTCTCGCTCACGGCGCGAAGAATTGCGGGTTCGCAAACAGGAGAGCGGGGTCCCGGTACAACAGGTGTATACTGTGACCATTGCTCTGGGAGGGGCATCACACATGCGCATGTTGCTCAAAGTTTCCATCCCCGTCGAAGCCGGGAATGCGGCGGCCCAAAACAGCACATTGGGAAGCACGATTCAACGCATCCTGGACGAACTCAAGCCTGAAGCGGCGTATTTCACCGAAGACAATGGCGAGCGCACGGGGTACATATTCTTCGACATGAAGGAGTCGTCGCAGTTGCCCGCCGTCGCCGAACCCTGGTTCCTGGCGTTCAATGCAAGTCTGACGGTGCGGCCGGCGATGAACCCGCAGGACCTCGCAACGGCCGGCGCCAGCATCGACCGCGCGGTCAAGAAGTACGGGAAGTAAAACCAGCGGGCTGCCGGAGTATAAGCCGGTTTCTGTACATTGCTGTGCGGCTCTAGCGACCTACCCGGGAGTCGGGCGGGGCCGGCAGAATTGCTCCTTCCGCGGTGCGGTCTTACCGCACCATTTCACCCTTACCTCGCCTCGCGGCAAGGCGGTATCGCCATGGCTCCGGTGCTGGAGTTCTTTTCCACCCTGAACGCCGCCATGGCACATTACGGCACCGGCTCAGCGCCCGTTTTCCTCGGAGCGGGTTACGTCGCCCAGGGCACCTGGTGGCGCGCCTCGGCCTGTTGCTTTGGCCGATAGACCTGGCGATCCGGCTGGGCATTGGGCGGCTGTGGTGGAAGGCGCTGGGGATGTGGTAGGTTCGTTCAGGAGGTGTCCGTTGAATCGAAAACCGTTGATAGTCGTCGCGGCCGGACTGATACTCGGGTCCCTCGCGGTGGGTCAGAACCCACCCGCGAACAAGCCTCAGGCGCCCGCCGTTCAACCCGCCAATGAGCTGGCCGATGCCCTGGCCCAGCGTTTGAGCAGCGAGCTTCATGTGAAGACGGCCGTTGGCGAGCCCGTGAAGGCCGGCACGGTCACTCTGATACCCATCATGATGATTGATGTCAGTTTCGGGGGTGGAGGAATGGCTGGTTCGGGCAGTCCGGCGGCTGCGGCGCCGCCCAGCCCGCCCACGGGGGTCGATGGGTTCTACATGAGCGGCGAAGCCCGGCCGCTGGGATTCGTCGCGATCGGCAAGAAGGGAACCCGCTTCATCAGCGTTGGCAAGACGCCTGCCAAGTGAGGAGACCATCATGAAAGCCATGCGCAATCCTTTTTTGTTGGCGCTTTCCCTCCTTTTCTGGGCGCTGCTTGCGAACGCCCAGGCTCCTCTGGCAAAGCCGTTGGCCGAGTTCGACAAGCTGGTTTCACAACTGAAAGTCGGCAGCGTGGCCGGAGAACCCATTCGAGTGGGCGATACCGCGGTCGTTCCTTTTGCCAAGATCAAGTTCGGCCTCGCCGGCGGCGAAGCCATGATCGGTTTCGGCGGCGGCATGGACGCGAAGACTATCCCGCTGGGAATCCTGATCGTCGAGGGCGACGACGTTCGCGTGGAACTGTTCCCCGATCAACCAGAAGAGAAACCCGCTCTTCTCCAGGAGATCAAGCAAGCCATCCTGGACCGGAAGTGGGTGTACATGGTGAACGGTCTGAACATCGGACAGACTTCCGGGACGATTCAGGACTTGGCGCCGCTGATGTCGGCCATGATGGGACAAACCACGGTCATGGTCAACGGGCTCAACCTGGGGAGTCTGGCCACGCCGGCTTCGGCCGCATCTTCAGCCAAGAAGGACGCCGATCGCGCCATCGCGGATCTCGAGGCGGCCGTCGCCAAGAAGCCATCGCCCCAGGGCTATTACTCTCTGGGCGAGGCGCTGAAGGCCAAGGGGTTGAACGACAAGGCCGCGGCAGCCTATAAGAAGGCGCTGGAGCTACAGCCGAATTATCCGGAGGCGTCGAAAGCTCTGGCCGCCATAAAAAAGTAGGCGGGCTGCCGGAGTATAAGCCGGTTTCTGTGCCCTTGCGGGCGGTAGTCATTCATCTGGGCCGCACATTGCTGTGCGGCTCTAGCGACCTACCCGGAAGTCGAGCGGGGCGGGCAGCCCCTCCTCCCCTATTTGGTCTTGCTCCGCGTGGGGTTTGCCCTGCCGGCAGAATTGCTCCTGCCGCGGTGCGCTCTTACCGCACCATTTCACCCTTACCTCACCTCGCGGCAAGGCGGTATATTTTCTGTGGCACTTTCCGTATCCGATTTCGCGGACCCCGGCCGTTAGCCGGCACGCTGCCCTATGGAGACCGGACTTTCCTCCCCCGGGCCCAAAGGGCACGCCGGGAGCGACTACCCGTCCGGCAGCCTCACGCGACTATTGTCGCACTTTATCGACAGGGCCCGGACGGGGCCGGCGAGCCACTTCGCCAGCCTTATAGATCAGCCTGCCGCGTTTCATGGTGAGACGAACCAGGTTGACGCCGAACTGGCGGGCGAGCTCGCGATAATCGGAGACGTCGAGGAGCAGCAGGTCCGCCGATTTGCCCGGTTCGAGCGACCCCACGCGGTCGGCGCAACCAAGGGCATGGGCGCCGTTGATGGTAGCGGCTGAGATGGCTTCGGCGGCGGTCAGTCCCATGCGCAAACACGCCAGAGCGACCACGGCCTGCATGCTCAGCGTGGGGGTGTGGCGCGGGTTAAAGTTGCTGGCCAGCGCGAGGGCCGCGCCGGCGTCGATCAGCGCGCGTGCAGGCGCGTGGCTACCGCCGTCGTGGAAGGAAACGCCGGGCAGCAGCGTCGCCATGGTGGGGC
>JBAWDI010000424.1:0-2541 GCA_049590695.1 Bryobacteraceae bacterium | reverse complement strand
TCATCGCCGCCACCAACCGCGACCTGTCTACCGAGGTCCATCGCGGCAACTTTCGCCAAGACCTCTATCACCGTCTCAATGTGGTGGCCTTGCATGTTCCCGCGTTGCGCGACCATCCGGAAGACATCCCGGCCCTGGCCCGTCACTTTCTGGACCAGGCCGCGGTCCGTTGCCGCCGCCGCGTTTCCGCCGTCTCTCCCCAAGCCGAGCGTTACCTGATGTCTTATTCCTGGCCCGGCAACGTGCGCGAGTTGGAGAATGCCATCGAGCGCGCAGTGGTGCTGGGACAATCCGACGTGCTCTTGCCCGAAGACCTTCCCGAAACCGTCCTCGAATCGGCCAACGTTCCGGAGGTTCCCGGCGCGCTGCAATCCTCCGTCACCGAAAGCAAACGCCAATCGATCGTGGAAGCCTGGCGGCAGTCGAATGGCGACCACAATCAGGCCGCCGCCCGGCTGAACATCCACCCCAATTCGTTGCGCCGCCTGATTCGCAGTCTGCATCTGCGGGATGCGCTGCAATAGCCAATGCCAGGTCCAACGGAACTCAGTTGGGGGGACCTCGCCGTAAGTCTTCCAATGTAAGATCCTGGCGAACACGAAAAGGCTCGTGAGCTCTCCATAACTTCCTGCCAGCCGGCATCCAGACGTATAGAGCCGCGGCAGCCAGGAAAGGACGCTGGCCTCTATAGGCCAACTGCCCGCCATCCCAGGTCATGATCCCGTCGTGCGGGTCGTAAACGACGAAGACACGGCCCCGAAGGAACGGATACTTCCAGGTCATGGCGCTGCCAAGATCCCAGAGCGCTGTAAAAAGGGGCGCGCCGCTGACCGACAGCGGATTGATATAGAGAATGTCGGCCTCTGTCTGTGTCCTTCGCAAGTCCTCCAACGGGGCCTCGGCAAGTATCTTCTTCTCAAACCGCCAGGCGGTGGCCCATTCGCTCAGCCGGAGCAAGTGGGCGATCACCAGGGTGCTTCCCAGCGCGACCAGAATGCACTGGATACCAACTCGCGCCCGCCGCGACGCGTGGGCGAAGGTCGTCATCGTGCAGACGCCTGCGCCAACAATGAACCAGAAGTTCAACAGCAACAGTATGCGCGTGCCGACGCCGGTAGGGGCGATGCCTCGGCCCCCCAGCGCGAAGGCCAGTATTGACGACACCCCGCCAACCAGCAAGCATCCTGCCAGCATTATCATCTGCTGCGCCGCCGCCCTGAGTTCCGAGGAACGGAGCAGCGTGTAGCAGTGGACGCCCCAAACCGCGGCCAGAATGAGCGCAAAAATGGCAAGGGGCGTTCCGACCTGGCCAGCGCTGCGAAACATCGAGGGCAGCGTAGTGAGCAGGTCGCCGAATACCATTCTCGGCCAATCTGGGACGATAGGCCTCATGGGACTCCCGGGAGGTTGAAAGCGCAGATACCAGACCGCGGCACATAACTGCGCAACCACTAAAGCGGCTGTGCTGGCGAGAACATCTCTCAACCTCGCCCGCCCGATGCGAACCAATACAAGTCCGATCAGGGCTAGGGTAACCCACTGAAAATAGAAAGCCTCATAGCTGAGACAAATACAAAGATAGACTGCGCCAGCCCAAATGGCATTATGTTTCCTCGCACACCAGCCCCGTATCAACAGAATGGAAAGCAATCCGAAGCCGATGAGTGCGACGATTTGAGGCAGCAGTACCGTCCAAAACTGCGCCGCCGCGTTCCACGGAATCAAGAGCCAGCAAAGTCCGGTCCAGATGGCTATCGCCCTCGATCGGATTGCGGACCCACCGATTAGACGGATCAATTCCATGAGGATCAACGCCATCACACCGTTTGCGATCATCAGGCTGCAGTGCCAAAGGAAGATGTGGTCTCCGAGGAGAGAAGAGAGCAAATAGCGGAGCAGCACCAGCCCAGGTCGAGATGGGTCGACCGAGTAAACAAACTGCAAAAGGGCCTTGCTGAACGGAGCCCCGGCATGTGCCGCCGTTGCTGAAATGGGCCAGTCGTCTACATAGAAACCCAACAAAAACGGTTGGACAGCTACAACCGAGAACACCGCCAGCACCCACGCCACCGTTCCCCAGCTAAGCGAAGGCCGGGAGCTCATCACCGGATTTCCATTCTGGACTCCCAAGTCCCGTTCAGTATACACCGAACCGCCAACTTCCGCTTCCTCGATGTGCAGTTCCGGCCAATGTTAGGATGAAGCCATGGTGCGTGTGCTGTTGGTGTCGTTGCTATCGATTCCAACCGCGCTGCCGGCTTGCCAGTGTTTGCTGACCTTGTCGGCTTGCCATGAAGTGGCCGTGGCCGACCGGGTGTTCATCGGGACGGTGGAATCGGTCGAGCCGAGCTTCCTGAGTCGCTGGAGCCCATCGAAATTCTCGTCTCTGCCGTTGCGCCAGCAGTTGGCGGGCATGGACCTCCCCGAATACTACAAGCGCCGGTTAGAGTGCGTCAGCAAATAAGTGTGTCAACTTCGGGGTAGTAGACTGTAGTTCCAGTCGCCATGAAACCGGTCTCTCCGGAGTTGGAGTTCAGCCAT
>JBAWDI010000423.1:0-6418 GCA_049590695.1 Bryobacteraceae bacterium | reverse complement strand
AGCGACTATCTGCTGATGCGCGAGGAACTGGGAATTGTGCAGCGGGACGCGGTGTTCGAACGGACGCTGGCATCCGCGGCCCGTCTCGCGTATGCTACGGACTAATGAGTGTCCGCTGGCATGCTCTCCCCGATGCGACCGCGGCCGCCGAAGCCTGCGCGCATCACGTGACCAATCTGCTGGAGGAAGTGCTTTCCGGCCAGGAGTTCGTCACCTTCGCGGTCTCGGGCGGGTCGACGCCCAAAGTGCTTTTCCAAAAGCTGGCAACGGCGAAGATCCGGTGGGACCACGTCCACCTGTTTTGGGTGGATGAGCGCATGGTGCCGCCCAGCGACCCGGCCAGCAACTACAAACTGGCCGACGATTACCTGATCCAGCCGGCGCACATTCCGCATCGGCACGTGCACCGCATCTGCGGCGAAATGGCGCCCAGGACGGCGGCCGCGCGATACGTCGAGGAGATCCGGGATTTCTTCGGCCTGGAAGAAGGCGAGATGCCGCGTTTCGACGTAGTGCATCGCGGCATGGGCCCGGACGCGCACACCGCCAGCCTGTTTCCGGGCGAGCCCTTGATCGACGACCGCGAGGGGATTGCGGCGGCGGTGTTCGCGCCCAAGTTCAACCAATGGCGCGTGACGCTGCTGCCCGGCGCGCTGCTGGCTGCCAAGCATAACGTCTTCCTGGTGACGGGCCCGGACAAGGCGGAAGCCGTGCGTGCGGTATTCAAGGAAGAATACGACCCGAAGCAGTACCCGGCGCAGATCGCCTCGCACCACGGCCGGGGAGTGACTTGGTTTCTGGATGAGAAGGCGGCGGAGCTGATGGACTGAGGGCGGGCGCGTCAGATTCTCGCTCACGTATCTTTCGGCCGTGAGGTGCCGAGGACCGAAGTGGCCCTACTTTGCTATCGGAAGATACCCTTTTCCTTGAGCACGGCCACAAGGCGCTCGTATTCCTTCCGCTGCTCCTCCGTGAACTGGACCGGCGAGGGATCCTTCCAACCGCTAGGGCGCTTATATCGGCCCGATTTTATCAGCGGCCATGCATCCCTGTAGGGCATGACGCTCTCGTGTTCAGCCCTCCAGTGAGCGTCGATACCGTCAAAGCCGTTGCCGCGGAACTGATGGCCACATTCAGGGCACGCCTTCTCGGTCTTTCTGGCTGAGTGGCTCATGCTGGTTCTTTGCGCTCAAGCTGAGAGTAACAGATTACCGGCGTGGGGGGTAATAGGAGGCGTGCATTCCGCGCCCCTTGGCGACCACTGAAGCATTATCCCTCGTTCCAGTTACGCGGACATCGATGCCGATCTGCGTGCCTGGACCGCCTGCGGCTACGCGTCCAGTTGCGACTGCGGCATTGCCGCAGTACAATTGAGATATGCGCCGTTTGTTCCTGCTCCCGCGCTATCAACGTGACGCGGCAAGATTGCTGGACGAGAAGGAGCAGGACCAAATGGAGCGCCACATTGCCGACGGGCCGGAACGCCACCCGCTCATATCGGGCGGAAGCGGAATGCGGAAAGCGCGGTGGGCGGGTCCCGGACGCGGCAAACGCGGTGGTGTCCGCGTGATTTACTATTTCGCCGCTCCGGACGCAGTGTACTTCATCGCCGTATATGCCAAGAACCAGAAGGAGAATCTCAGTGACGCCGAAAAAAAAGCCCTTGCGAAAATCCTCCAGCCGATCAAGCAACAAGAGCACTAAGCTTGGTCGCGTACTGGTTAGCTCGGCCAGACAGATCGCACGGCACATGAGGGGCGAAATCGAGCTTCCCATGAAGATCGTGCGCGTCGTGCCCGACGTAGATGTCCGCGCAATCCGCGAAAGACAGGGGCTCACGCGCGAGCAATTTGCGGAACGCTATGGGCTTCAGGTGCGGGCCGTTCAGGAGTGGGAGCAGGGGAGACGCAAACCGGAACCGGCGGTGCGTGCCTATATGCTCGTCATCAAGAACCAGCCTGCCGCGGTGCGAAGGGCCCTGGCAGCGGCGTAGACCGAGCGGGTGTTCGGACTTGCGCAAGGTCCTCAGGCTTCAATCGAACTGCTTCCGAAATGGCATCAGGGGAAACGTCGCCGCGCCACCCTTCCACGATCGTTTCCCAGGCGATGCCCCCGGCCACCTGTTCCATGACGTCAGCCACCAGGATTCGAGTCCCTCGGAACGTCGGCTGGCCATGGCAGATCTCGGGATCGGCGACGATGTACCGTCCGATCATGCGCTTGGCCATCTGGTGCTGCGTGCGCTTCGCCGCTGTGAGTACCTCAAGCACAATTATAGACTTATAACTTCCGCACCAGCACCAGCACGACATCGTTTTCCCGCATCGCGAACTCCTTCGAGTAGGATCCGCCCGGATGACTTACGATGTCCCAAAAAGCCGGGGAGCCGTCGGCCGCCTGACGGAGCGCGTCCTCTTGCGCCTTCGTGAGTTGCGCGGGAGCACCCATGTCGAGGTAGGCGGTGTAGGGATCGTTCATACGGTAGCCGGTGCGATAGGCCTGAACCAGGTACCGGCCCGCTGGCAGTTGCGCGATTTCCAAACGGACCGCGCGTGTGTCCTTCGCCGGGAGCTCTTTCTTATAGAAAATCTGGTCATTCATCCCGGCGGGCGGCACAATTGGCGTGAAATCCCAGAACAGCGCCGCCACATCGCCCGCGGGATTTCTTGTTACCCACGAAGCGGCATCGCTGGAAAGCAATTCCTTGCTTCCCAATTGATTCAGGAACCGGAACGCATAGTAGGCCGGCTTGCGAATGCCCTGATAATTCAGCAGCCCGAATCCGCCATGGAAGGGAGTAGGGCGAGGGCCGTTCTCCTCGAAGATGTCGGTAAAAACCCAGTAGGCCATGGAGGTCACCGATTCCTGCGCGCCCTTGATCTTGTCGAGGACAAAAGCCGCCTGGTGGTACTGGTCGTGAATGGGGTCCGTCGGAGTATAGGAAGAACTCCATTCCGTGAAGTGCATCTCGAGATTCGGAAATGCGGACCGCTGGATGATTTCTCGCGAATGCACCATGCGGGAACGGACCGCCGCCGGGTCCCCGTCGAGCACGGTCCCCTTGCGGCCGGTCTCATCGACGTAGCCTTCCTTGACCCCGTAGGAGTGGGTGGAAATGAAATCGATGGGCACGTGGCTCCGCGCGCAATAGTTGAGCAGTTCCTGCTCGAAACGGAATGGCGTGGCCGATGCCGGCCCGCCCACGCGATATTGGCCCGACACGCTCTTGATGGCCTCCGCGGTGGTTTTGTAGAGCTTGAGGTACTCGCTCAGGTCCGCGGTCCAGAAGACTGAGAGGTCGGGCTCGTTCCAGACCTCGAAGTACCACTTGCGGACTTCGTCTTCTCCGTACCGCTCGCGAAAGTGGAGCGCCAGGTTGCGAATGAGAGCCGACCATTTCTCGTATGACTTCGGCGGAGTGATGTTACCCTTCCACCAGAAAACAGTCGCTGTTCCGCTGGCCAGATCGCGCGGCATGAAACTCAGCTCGACAAACGGCCTCAAACCGGCGCTGAGGATGGCATCGTAGAGCTTGTCGATGTACTGCCAGTTATAGATCGGATTGCCCTGGGCGCTCTCGCTATAGACGCCCATATCATCGTGCAGCAGGCCATGCATGCGGATGTACTTGAAGCCGATCTCCTTTTGGACGACCGCGAGCTGCTGCTGCCAGTCGGCGCGCAACCCTTCATTGGCGCGCCCCGCCGCGATGCACTCCTTAAACACCTGGCTCATAGGGCCCTTGATCCGGGTGAAATCCGCGTGGATGGTGCGTGGCGGGCCGGATCGGGCCAGCAGAGGGAGAGCGATGGCAAGCGCCAGGATCGGGCGGCACGCAGTTCTCATTATTTCGCCACGGCGTGGACGGCGGCGTGCTCTTTCAACGCTTCCGCCTTGTCGGTGAACTCCCAGGTGAAGGTGTCTTCCGTGCGGCCGAAATGGCCGAAGGCGGCGGTCTTGCGGTAGATGGGGCGGCGGAGCTTCAGGTGGTCGATGATGGCGCGCGGGGTCAGGTTGAAATTCCTGCGCACCAGGTCGGTGAACCGGTCGTCGGGAATCGCGCCGGTGCCGAAGGTGTCCACGGACACCGATACCGGCTCGGCGACGCCGATGGCGTAGGCAAGCTGCACTTCGCAGCGAGTGGCGAGCTTCGCGGCCACAATGTTCTTGGCGATGTAACGGGCCATGTAGCAGGCCGAGCGGTCCACCTTGGTGGGGTCCTTGCCGGAGAAGGCGCCGCCGCCGTGACGGCCCATGCCGCCATAGGTGTCCACAATGATTTTGCGGCCGGTGAGACCGGTATCGCCGTGCGGCCCGCCTACCACGAAACGGCCCGTCGGGTTGATGTGGTACTTGGTCTGGGAATCCACCATGCCGGAAGGAACAATCGGGTCGATGATGTGCTTCTTGACTTCCTGGCGGAGTTCCTCGATGGAAACATCGGGGCTGTGCTGCGTGGAGATGACGACAGCCTCGATACGCTTGGGCTTGTTATCGACGTACTCCACCGAGACCTGGCTCTTGCCGTCGGGGCGAAGAAAATCGAGGATGCCCTGGCGGCGCGCCTCCGAAAGGCGCTGCACCAGTTTGTGGGCCATCATGATGGGGAGCGGCATCAGCTCGGGGGTTTCGTCGCAGGCAAAGCCGAACATCATGCCCTGGTCGCCGGCGCCGCCCGTGTCCACGCCCATCGAAATGTCGGGCGATTGCGACTGGATCAGGTTGAGCACGCCGCAGGTGTGGGCATCGAATCCATAAGTGGCGTCGTTGTAGCCGACGTAGTCGATGGTGCTGCGCGCGATGCGCTGCACGTCCACGTAAGTCTTGGTGGTGATTTCACCGGCCACAATGCAGGTGCCGGTGGTGACCAGCACTTCGCACGCCACGCGGCCGGTGGCGTCGTCCGCCAGGACCGCGTCCAGGACGGCGTCTGAAATCTGGTCGGCAATTTTATCCGGATGACCTTCGGTGACGGATTCCGACGTAAAAAGATACTTCTGAGTTTTTGCCAAGATAGCCTCCTGCGGCACAGTTCTTCAATTTAACACGCGTACTAATAGCGATAATGGTCGGGCTTATACGGGCCTTCGACGGGCACGCCCAAATACTCGGCCTGCGCGGGCGTGAGCGTGGTGAGCTTCACGCCGATCTTTTCCAGGTGCAGGCGCGCCACCTCTTCATCCAGCTTCTTGGGCAGGGTGTAGACGCCGGGCTGGTAGGTGCCGCGGTTCTTCCAGAGATCGATCTGGGCCAGCGTCTGGTTGGAGAAGCTGTTACTCATGACGAAGCTGGGGTGGCCGGTGGCGCAGCCGAGGTTGACCAGGCGGCCTTCGGCCAGAATGAAAATGCCGTGGCCGTCGGGGAAGGTATACAGATCGACCTGCGGCTTGATGTTGGTCTTTTTCGCGGCGGAAGCGTTGAGGCGGTCCATCTGAATTTCGTTGTCGAAGTGGCCGATGTTGCAGACAATCGCCTGGTCCTTCATCTTGGCCATGTGTTCCAGCGTGATGACTTCGCGGTTGCCGGTGCAGGTGACATAAATGTCGCCGCGGCCTAGCGTGTCTTCGACGGTGGTGACTTCGAAGCCCTGCATGGCCGCCTGCAGCGCGTTGATGGGGTCGATTTCAGTGACGACGACGCGCGCGCCCAAGCCGCGGAGCGATTGCGCGGAGCCTTTGCCCACGTCGCCGTAGCCGCAGATCACCGCGACTTTGCCGGCCACCATGACGTCGGTGGCGCGCTTGATGCCGTCGGCCAGCGACTCGCGGCAACCGTAGAGGTTATCGAACTTCGACTTGGTGACGGAGTCGTTGACGTTGATGGCGGGGACCAGGAGCTGGCCGGCCTCGTGCATCTTGTAGAGACGATGCACGCCGGTGGTGGTCTCTTCAGACACGCCGCGCCATTCCCGGGCGATCGCGTGCCAGCGATGGGGATCCTCGCGGTGGATCCGCTTCAGCAGGTCCTTGATGACTTTCTCTTCGTGGGCGGCGGAGGGCGTCGTAACCCAATCGCTACCTTTCTCCAGTTCGTAGCCCTTGTGGATGAGAAGCGTGGCGTCGCCGCCATCGTCGACCACCAATTGAGGGCCCTGGCCGCCCGGATGGCTGAGGGCCTGGTAAGTCGACCACCAGTAGTCTTCGAGCGATTCGCCCTTCCACGCGAACACGGGCACGCCGGTGACGGCGATGGCCGCGGCGGCGTGGTCCTGGGTGGAGAAGATGTTGCAGCTTGCCCAGCGCACGGACGCGCCCAGCTCGGCGAGCGTCTCGATGAGCACCGCGGTCTGGATGGTCATGTGCAGCGATCCGGTGATGCGCACACCAGCGAGCGGGCGCTCCTTGGCGTACTTGCGGCGGATGGCCATCAGGCCGGGCATTTCCCGCTCGGCGATGGAGATCTCCTTGCGGCCCCAATC
>JBAWDI010000422.1:0-2108 GCA_049590695.1 Bryobacteraceae bacterium | reverse complement strand
CCCCACCAGGGTGGGGCATGCTTTAGCTTGCCCATTACCGTAACCGATTACTTAGTCTAGCAGACCAAAAAAACACCCCGCGCCGGCGGATGGGACCGGAGCGGGGCGGCGGTTTAAGCCCAGATGGAGGCAACGCACCAAAGCTGAGAAGCCTCTAAGCCAACTCGGTTCACAGCTTGCAAGCCGGGTGCCACGCCCAAGTTGTTGATACGGTTCAGCGGCACCGCCTCTTCCTACCGAATTCAGTAGGAACGGGCTACGCAATTCCAGAAAAACGGACCAGGGCCTCCGGCGAGGTACTCCGCCACGGTACAATCGGACCTGTGAGTTTTCCGCCTTCCAACGCCGAAGCACCCTCCAAGAGTGCCGGGGCAGGTGGGCAAGCCCTGGCGGGTTTCCTGCTTTCGGGGTTTCTGCTGGCGCTGCTGGGAGCCATTCTGCCGGCCTGGGGATATCATCGGGACCCGCCGGATTTCACGGCGGTGGGCAATTATTTTCTCAGCGTAGCCGTGGGCGTGGTGGCGGCGGCGGGCTTGGCCCGGCGCATCATGGCGCGGCGCGGCCTGGCTTTCCTGCTGGTGTTTGCCTGCGCGCTTTCCTGTGTGGCTCTGGCCTACCTGGCGCTGGTGTCGCCGCCAGCTTCGTCATGGTGGCGCGTGGCCGGGCTGCTGGTGCTTGGCATCGGCGCCGGCCTGCTGAACATGGCCTTGTTCCATGCCATCTCGCCCGGTTACCAATCCGACCCCGCGGGCACGGCCACCATGGGCGGCGCCTGGTTCGGTCTGGGGTGTCTGACGGCCACCCTGCTGGTGGCCTTTACCTTGCTGGTGGCGGGCACCTCTTACGTGTCCGGCCTGCTGGCATTCATGGCGGTGGTTCCCGCGATCTTCGCCGTAATCTACGCGAAAAGCTCTTACCCGGCCAGTCCGGAAAGTGCCCAGCCCACTCTGCGGCAGGCGTTGAAGGATTTCCGCAGCCCCGGCGCCGCGATGTTAGCAGCGCTCCTGTTCTTTCAGTTCGGCAACGAATGGTCTATCGCCGGTTGGCTCCCCTTATTCCTGATCCGCCGCGTGGGCCTGAGCCCCGAGGCGGCGCTCATCATACTGGCGCTCTACTGGCTGTTCCTCATGACCGGCCGCCTGGGATCGGTGGCCATCCTGCCGCGCGTGCGGCACCGCCGTCTGCTGTTGGGAAGCGTGGCGGCGGCATTGTTCGGCTGCCTCATCCTGTTCTTAACCGACAATGCGTTCGGCGCCGTATCCGGCGCGTTCTTCCTGGGAGCCGGCTACGCCAGCATCTATCCCCTGGTGTCGGAGGCCATCGGCAGGCGTTTTCCCTACTACCATCCCGGCTTTTTCAACGGAATCTTCTCGCTGGCCCTGGTGGGCGGCCTGCTGGCGCCGGCCAGCGTCGGATATGCGGCGGCGGAAATGGGCGTGGGAGTGGTGATCGGGATTCCCCTGGCCGGAAGTTGCATGGTGATGGCCCTGGTTTCGCTGATTTGGCTGGAATCGAAGGTGACGGGGAGATGAGCAGGGGCCGGGGGGCGGGGGCCGGGGGCCGGGGGCGGGATACTCGCTGCCGGTGCGCGGCGTGATGGACCGCATCGGTACGCTTATAATGGAGTAGATTGCCATGCCGATTTACGAATACCGTTGCGAAGATTGCGGGACCAAGTTCGAAAAGCTGGTGCGCCGCGCCCCCGAAGCGCCAGGGATTGAGTGCCCCTCCTGCGGGCAGAAGCATCTGAAGCAGGAGCTTTCCACCTTTGCCGCGCACGCCACCGGCATGAACCGGCCGGAGCCGCCGAAGCCGCCCTCCTGCCCGAACGGCGGGCCCTGCAACCCCGGCATGTGCGGCGGCCCGAATTACCTGTAGGAAGCCGCGCTGTTCGAACGGGTCTCGTTAGAACTCGAAGTCCAACGAGAACTGAATCTGCCTCGATCCGGCCCCGGTGAGCGGCTGTAAGAAACCGGGTTGGGGGAGTATCCCTGCGCCGAAAATCGGATTCACCTGTGCGACGTTGGCGCGGTTGAACAGGTTGAAGGCTTCGGCGACCAGATCCAGGTGCGCGGTCTGGCCGAAGGGGAAATATTTTAGAACACGGA
>JBAWDI010000421.1:0-5301 GCA_049590695.1 Bryobacteraceae bacterium | reverse complement strand
GGGCAGATGTAAAAGGGGACAGACGCATTTTCCGCGGCGGAAAATGCGTCTGTCCCCTTTTCAAGCGAGTTCCGCCAGCTTGACCCAGAAGCCCGGCTGCGAGAGGCGGCAACGCGCGGAAGGTTCGGCATAGAGCGCGTGCGCGGACATCGACTCCCAAATCTCCTTCAGCGGCTGATTCCGGATATTCCCGAACGAGTAGGGCGTGAAATCGCAGGGACAGACGTCGCCATTGGCGCGCAGATGGACTTGCACCATTCCGGCGGGGCAGCCTTCAGCCACGCAGGGATAGGCAATGCTCGCAAACATGGTCTGGTGGATGATCCGCGGGTAGTCGGGCTTGGCGGTGTACTTCGCGCGGAACTCGACGATGTGCCGGGCGTCTTCATCGCTCAACATGCAGTCGTGCCGCGCCGAGAGGCGCCCGGTGGGGATGACATCGAAGAGGAATACTTCGAGGACATCGAGAGAACGGGCGAGGTCCATCATGGCGTCGAGTTCGCCGTTCCCTATGTTCTCCTTGGTGGCATACGTGGACACGCCGGTCAGGATGCCGGCATCCTGGCACAGTCTCAGCCCGCGGTAGGCCTTCTCGGCGAGGCCAGGGCGCCGGCGGTGGTTGTTGTGCCGCCCGGGGTCGAAGTGGTCCAGGCTCACGAACACGCCGTAAACTCCCGCCTGTTTGAGCCTGGCGACGGTATGCTCCAGCAGAAACTCGCCGTTGGTAAAGATGGTGCAGACGCTGCGGTGCTTGTCGACCGCGGCGACGAGGTCGTAGATTCTCTCGTATAACAAAGGTTCGCCGCCGGTGAGGACCACGCACGTCGTGCCGAGATCGAGGGCCTGGTCGATAACGCTTTTGAGTTCCTCGAAAGTGAGGGCGCTGTTCTCCCGGCGGGTCTTCTCCTGGTAATCGGCCGCCGAGCAATGCAGGCAGTCGCACTGGCAGTTGTAGGTCACCGCCATGGTTATGACATGCGGAGTGCGTCCGGCCCCGGCGGCAGCCCCATTGGACCGCAGCATGTTCTCCATGATGAGCTTGACCCTGCGCCTGGCCGCGGGAGAGCCAAGCGGCGGGGTGAGCAGGGAGAAGGCCTTAGACCCGTCGTCCAATTCGACCAGAGGCTTCCCGCCTACGTAATAGTTGTCCTGGGCGCGGCGGTAGTTGGCCATGGTATTGCGGATCGCGCTGTGTTGCCATGCTTTCAGGTCAGAATTCATGAGGTTCACCGCCTGGAGGCTTATTGGAAAAAGGCTTGGTCAGCAAGGCGGGGTCGAATTCGCTGGCTGGCACGTGGGCCTTCTCCGCGCCGCGAGTTACGATCAGCAAGCTCGACCCGGGCTTGCCCGGCGTCTTGACCTCAATCTGACTGGCGGACCAAATGCCCTTGGACTGGCGCAAGCCATAGTAAAGGAAATCTTCGGTGGCCCCGGAAGACCGCAGTGTCTTCTCCACGTGCACGGGATAGAGGCTTTCGCGATCCAGCCACGAGGTCACGGTGGCATAGTGCGAGTGGTCATCCGCTTCCGGTGTGCTCTTCACCACGTAACAGGCACGGGCGCCGTAGCGGGTCTCGCCGGTGAGCACCTGTCGGCGCCACTGAAATTGGTTCTCCAACAGGTCCTCGTAGGTGAAGGCCGTCCCCAGCAGGGCCTCCCCCCAGCGTTCAAATGGCACCGTCACGGGCCGGGCGTCGCCGGCACGGCCCGTGCGGATGGAGGCCGGGCCCGCCGCGGGGCTTTCCAGCAGCAATCGGACTCTGGCCGGCGGGGGATCGGTGATCTCGCAGAAGATCTTGACGCTGCCGGAGAACCAGCGCGCGCGCAGGGAGAGTCGATAGGTTTGACGTTCGCCCGATGCCGCCACGCGAACCAGCCGCCCATTCGCCCGGAAATCCGTGGCTGCCCGGATGGCTTCCAGCCGCGCCCTCAATTGCCGAATGGTCATGGGCGTTTGACCCCGTGCCCCGAACGCCGCACAGAGAAGGACCGCCACGAGGACTTTCATGCCGCCGCCACTCGCCCATCCAACAAGCGGACGTTGCGGCGGCCCATGCGGGCGACCTCCGCCTCGTGGGTCACCACAATAATGGTCATGCCCCGCTGCGACCGAATGCCGGCGAGTAAGGCCATAATTTTCGCCGAGTTCTCGCTATCCAGGTTGCCCGTGGGTTCGTCGGCGAGCAGAATCTCCGGATCGTTCGCCAGGCTGCGCGCGATGGCCACCCTTTGGCGCTCGCCCGCGGAGAGTTCGTTGGGGTACTGCCGGAGACGGTGCGTCATGCCCACTTCCTCCAACAGCGCCTCGGCCTTCTGGCGGCGCTCACGGGCGCCGAGGGGGCCTTCGAGCATGGGGATCTGGACGTTGTCGAGGACCCGCAGCGCCGGCAACAGGTAGAAAGCCTGAAACACGAAACCGACGCGGCGCGAGCGGTAAGCGTCCAGGTCAAACCGGCCCGCGAGACTGCTGCCACGGTAGAGGACCTCGCCGCTCGAAGGCTCGTCCAGGCCGCCGAACAATTGCAGCAGCGTCGACTTGCCGCTTCCACTCGGTCCGCTGATGGTCAAGAACTCTCCCGGTGCCACCTGCAAGTCGACCCCGCGCAACGCCTGGATTCGTCCGCCGTCGTACTCTTTCTTGAGGGATCGCGCCTCGAGTATGGGTTGGTCAGTCATGGCGCAGCGCCTCCACCGGAGAAAGCCGGGCCGCGCGCCATGCCGGCAGCGCTCCCGCCGCAAGCGCGATCACTACGGCAATTGCCAAAGCCATCCCCGCGTGAGGCCAGGAAATCGACGCATCGGCGATGTTGGCGGTCATCGGCAGCGACGCCAGCAGCCGCAGCGCGCCCCATCCACCAACCAGTCCCACAACGCCGCCTATTGAGCCGAGCGCGGCGGCCTCCAGTTGGATCAGCAGAATCACACGCCAGCGCCGCCAGCCCAAGGCGCGCAAGATGCCGATTTCCTTGGTGCGCTCAAACACCGCCATGGCCATGGTGTTGGCGATCCCGAGCGCTCCCACCAGCAAGGCGATCAGCGACGTCCCCCAGGCGATGGAGCGGGCAAAGGAAACGAATTGGTTGTTATGCGCCCGCTCGGCGACTGGTACGGCCTTCAGCCCCGGCATCGCCGCTTCGATGGCCGCGCGCGCCTGGCGGACCTGTTCCTCCGCGGTCCGCCCGGGTGGGGCGGGGCGCAAGCGCACGTGGAATGCGGTGACCTTCCCGTGCAAATCGGCCAGATTCTGCAACTGCCCGATAGGCATCATCACGGCTCCCGTCTCCAGGGCCGAACCGCCGCGAAATACACCCACTACCCGGAAGGAGGCGCCCTGGATCTCCATGGTGTCGCCGGCCTTCTTGCCGAGGTTGTCCGCCAGGATCTCCCCCAGGATCACCTCCGCTTGCTCGTCCCGGAACCTGCGTCCCTCCAGGAAGCGCAGAGGAGTCATTTCGTAAGAGTCGTCGCGCAGTCCGTAGACCAGCGCGTTCACCTCGGGCGTGAGGTCCATCAAGTTGAGCACGATGGGAGACGCCTCGGCTACCGCCGGAAGCGAGCGGATTCGGTCCCCCACTCGTTCATCGACAGTGGTATTCAGAAATGTCTTCTGAACGACGGCCAGGTCCGTGCCTTCGCTCTCATAGAGCTTCAACCACTCCCGCTCGAAGGACTGCGAGAAGCCCACCAGGGCCACAAAAGCGGCGATGCCCACGGCAATGCCGCAAACCGTGAGGCCGGTGCGCAGCTTGCGGCGGGCGATGTTGATGAGCGCAATCCGAAGCAGCGCCACTGCATTCCTCAACTTCACGATAGCCTAACCAGTGCAAGGAGCCACGATTGTATCGCGCGGCGGCGCGAGGCTGCAATTCATCGGAAAACAGGCGACACTGTAGGGGAGGAGAAACGAATGAGCTATCTCAGCCGTCGCGATGCCCTGCGTCTGGCCGCCGCGGCAGCTCTCGGGTCCGCCGTGTCATCGGCGCAGAATGTCCGCGTCTTCGACGTCCGGGATTACGGCGCCGTGGGCGATGGAAGCACTCTCGACACCGCCGCCATCCAGCGGGCCATCGACCAGGCTGCGGCGGCGGGTGTGCCCCCTGGGCCCGGCGCGCAGGTGCTCATCCGCGGCGGCAAGAAATATCTCATCGGCACGCTGGTTCTGAAGGGCGGCATCGATTTCCACCTGGCCGACGATGCCGAGCTGGTGGTGAGCACCAACCCCCAGCACTACACCGGCGGCGGCGTCATCACGGCTACCGGCGCCGACGGCCTGCGCATCACCGGCACGGGCAACATCAACGGCCGGGCGCGCGAGTTCATGAGCCGCTACGACCAGCCCAACGAGTGGTGGCTGCCCGCCAATTTTCGGCCGAAGATGTTTGTGCTGACGAACTGCAAGGGCCTCGAGGTTCACGACATTACCTTCAGCGAGGCGCCCGAATGGGGGCTGCACATGATCGGCTGCGAGCACGTCCTGGTGGACAACCTGAAGATCCGCAACCTGCTGGACGTGCCCAACTGCGACGGCATCGATCCCGACCATTGCCGCGACCTCGAGATCCGCAACTGCAACATCGTGTGCGGCGACGATGCCATCGTGATCAAGACCACTCGGCAAGCCGCCGACTACGGCCCCTCGGCCAACATCACGGTTCACGATTGCGTCATCCAGACGCAAGACGCGGGCGTGAAGATCGGAACCGAGACCACGCAGGACATCCACGACATCCGCTTCGAGCGCTGCGAGATCCGCTCCAGCTCGCGCGGCCTGTGCATCCAGGCCCGCGATGAAGGCAGCGTTTACAACATCGACTTCCGCGACATCAAGTTCGTGTCGCGCTACCATTCGGACCCGTGGTGGGGCCGCGGCGAGGCCATCTCACTAACGGCCATTCCACGCGCGCCTCAGGGCAAGATCGGAACCATCCACGACGTGCGCATCCGGAACGTGAGCGGCCGCGCCGAGAACAGCGTGCGCGTCCAGGGCAGCAAGGAGAGTCGCGTTCGCGGCGTCACGCTGGAGAACGTCGCCGTTACGCTGGACCGCTGGACGCAATATCCCGGAGGCTTATTCGACGACCGGCCCACCACGGCCTATCCGGCCATTGAGCCGCACGGCAACCCCGGCTTCAGCATCCGCTATGCGGACAACGTAGTCCTGAAGCATTCGAGCGTCAAGTGGGGAGACAAGCGCCCCGAATACTTCACCAACGCACTGGAAGCCGAAGCGGTGACCGGCCTGGAACTCACAGCATTCGCCGGAGAGGCCGCGCATCCGGAGCGCGACGCGGACGTGGTGGT
>JBAWDI010000420.1:0-13338 GCA_049590695.1 Bryobacteraceae bacterium | reverse complement strand
CGAGATCCTGTGGAGCGTGATTCCTTTGGGACTCACCATGGTGATGTTCACCTGGGGCGCCAGCATCTACTTCAACGAAAGCCGGCCGCCGGACAACGCCCTGGATGTCTACGTCGTCGGCAAGCAGTGGATGTGGAAACTCGAGCACCTGGGGGGGCAGCGGGAAATCAACGAGCTGCACATTCCCGTGGGACGGGCGGTGCGGCTCACCATGACGTCGGAAGACGCCATCCACAGTTTCTTTGTGCCCGCGTTCCGCACCAAGCAGGATGCGGTTCCCGGCCGCTACACCACCACCTGGTTCACGCCTACCAAGGTGGGTAAGTACCACCTCTTCTGTGCCGAGTACTGCGGCACCAACCATTCGCGCATGAGGGGGTGGGTCTATGTGATGGCGCCGCGGGACTACGAGGCCTGGCTGAGCGGGGGCACTTCCGGCGGGTCGCTGGCGGAGAACGGACAAAAGCTGTTCGACGAGCTGGCCTGCGGAAACTGCCACAAGCCCGATGGCTCCGGCCGTTGTCCCAGCCTGACCGGACTGTTCGGCAAGACCGTTCAGCTTGCCGGCGGCGGCACCGTGCAAGCGGACGAAGGCTACATACGCGAATCCATCCTGCAACCTCAAGCCAAGATCGTGGCGGGTTACGGACCGATCATGCCGACCTTCCAGGGACTGGTTACGGAAGAGGGCGTCACGCAGTTGATCGAATATATCAAGTCGCTGGCGCCGCAACCGGCGTCGACTCGCTAGAAACCTATGATTACGGCAGCGGTACAAGAACGGGAAGATTACCTGAATGCCAGTCACGGCCTCAAATCGTGGCTGCTCACCAAGGACCATAAGCGCATCGCCCTGCTGTACCTGGCCACCATCACCCTGTTCTTTTTCATCGGCGGACTCTTCGCCACGCTGATCCGCATTGAGCTGCTGACTCCGAACG
The DNA here is from genome assembly GCA_049590695.1 of Bryobacteraceae bacterium. Classification (GTDB taxonomy): domain Bacteria; phylum Acidobacteriota; class Terriglobia; order Bryobacterales; family Bryobacteraceae; genus Fen-178. Next base: position 12,397 of record JBAWDI010000420.1, on the reverse strand, counting down.
GCAGCCTGGTCAGTTCGGAGACCTATAACAAGCTATTCACCATGCACGGCGTGACCATGATCTTCTTCTTCCTGATCCCGTCGATTCCCGCCGTTTTCGGAAACTTCTTCCTCCCCATGATGATTGGCGCACGCGATCTGGCATTCCCGAGAATCAACTTACTAAGCTGGTACCTGCTGGTGATCGGCGGGCTGTTCGCTCTTTTCGCCATGCTGGCGGGTGGCGTGGATACCGGCTGGACTTTCTACACGCCCTACAGCACTACTTACTCGAACACGTGGGTGATTGCCACCGCGCTGGGCATATTCGTGGCGGGCTTCTCCTCGATCCTGACTGGGTTGAACTTCATCGTGACGGTGCACCGCATGCGTGCCCCCGGCATGACCTGGTTCCGCATGCCGCTGTTCGTGTGGGCGCACTACGCCACCGCCCTGATCCAGGTGCTGGGCACGCCCGTGCTGGCGGTGACCCTGGTTCTGGTGCTGTGCGAGCGCGTCCTCCACATCGGGATTTTCGACCCCGCGCTGGGCGGCGATCCGATCCTGTTCCAGCACCTGTTCTGGTTCTACTCGCACCCCGCTGTGTATATCATGATTCTGCCGGCCATGGGCGTGGTGTCTGAGTTGATCTCAACCTTTTCGCGCAAGGCGATCTTTGGCTACCGCATCGTAGCCTTCTCCAGCGTGGCTATCGCGGTGCTCGGCTTCCTGGTGTGGGGCCATCACATGTTCGTCAGCGGCCAATCGCTTTTTGCCGGCATGGCGTTCTCGTTCCTGAGTTACTTTGTGGCCATACCGTCGGCCATCAAGGTGTTTAACTGGACGGCCACGCTGTACAAAGGCTCCATCTCCTATGCCACGCCGATGCTTTACGCTTTCGGTTTCATCGGCCTGTTCACCATCGGCGGACTGACGGGGCTGTTCGTGGCGGCGCTGGGCATCGACGTGCACGTCACCGACACCTATTTCGTGGTGGCGCATTTTCACTACATCATGGTAGGCGGCGCCATCATGGGTTACCTGGGCGGCCTGCACTATTGGTGGCCGAAGATGACGGGGCGCCTGTATCCCGAAGCGTGGGCGAAACTTTCGGCGCTGGTAATCTTCCTGGGTTTCAACCTGACTTTCTTCCCGCAGTTCATTCTGGGGTACCTGGGGATGCCGCGGCGCTACCACACCTATCCGGACGAGTTCCAGATACTGCACGTCCTCTCCACCGCGGGCGCCTCGGTGCTGGCGGTGGGCTACGTCATTCCCATCATTTACCTCGCCTGGTCGCTGCGCTACGGGAAGGTGGCGGGCGCCAATCCGTGGGGCGCTACCGGCCTGGAGTGGAAGACGGCCTCGCCGCCGCCGGTCCACAATTTCGACAGGATCCCGGTGGTCACGCACGATGCTTACGACTACAGCACGGTAGTCGGGGAGGCGGTGGAAGTTGGCTAGCGCTTTGCAAGAGCAGTTCGACACCGAGGCCCAGCAGAAGGACGCCTCGACACTGGGGATGTGGATCTTCCTCATCACCGAGGTCATGTTCTTCGGCGGCATGTTCACCGCCTACACGGTGTATCGCCGGGCGTATTCGGATGCGTTCGCGGTGGCCAGCTCGAGCCTGAACGTGACCATCGGCGCCATCAACACCGCCGTCCTGCTGGTCAGCAGCTTCACCATGGTGATGGCCGTGCGGGCCTCGCAACTCGGCCGGCGCAGGACGCTCATTCTGTTTTTGGTGTTGACGCTGATCCTCGGCGGCGTCTTTCTGGGCGTGAAAGCTTACGAATGGAACGAGAAGTTCGAGCAGCACCACGTTCCGGGACCGTCGTTCCACTTAGATGGCGTTCCGCAGCAGGGCCATGCCCAGTTATTCTTCTCGCTCTACTTCGCCATGACGGGCCTGCACGCGCTGCACATGGTGGTGGGGGTTGGCATCCTCTCATGGCTGATCTGGATGGCATATAAGGGAAGGTTCACGGCCAAGTACAATACGCCCGTCGATATCGCCGGCCTGTACTGGCACTTTGTCGATATCATTTGGATTTTCCTGTTCCCGCTGCTGTATCTGATTGACCGGCACTTACCGAAATAGTCATGACCGAACACATCGATTCCATAAGAACCTACGCACTGGTGCTGCTGGCGCTGCTGGCACTAACGGCAGTGACCACGCTGGTGGCGTTTGTCGACCTGGGCGAGTTCAGCGTGGTAGTGGCGCTCGCGATCGCCGTGTGTAAGATGCTGTTAGTGGCGCTGTTCTTCATGCATGTGCGTCACAGCACCAAGCTCACGAAGCTGGTGGTGCTGGGCGGGTTACTTTGGCTGGCGATCCTGCTCATGCTGACGCTGACCGATTTCACGACGCGGGGATGGATCGGCGTGCCGGGACGGTAGAACAGGCCACGGCTGAATGGTACATGTAGTCCAGGATGGGGACGAAGGCGTTGTCGCTACGCGGGAATCGGGCGTTGTTGATGCGTGCGGTTGTTTCCAGCCATGCGACGAGTTGGCGTAGGCGGTGGTAGAGGTCGTCGAAGCCGTTGCGCAGTGCGATGATGAAATTGTCGCTTTTGAGCTTATTGACCGCGCAAAAATTACTTCTCAGCTACCGGCGTGGCGCAGAGTCTCACTCTGCCGCGTCCCGACTCCTCGGGACGCGCTTTGGAGCACGCCCAGCAGGCGTCCCGATGAGTCGGGGGTGCCCCCTGGGCCCGGCAGGCAGGAGTGCCTGCGTCGTGCTGGCTGAAGGTTGTAGCATGCCGTACAGCCGCGAGACATCCATTGTCGGATCGGAAATCACCGGGAACGTCACTTCGACGTCCTTCATGTGGCGGAATTGCACCTTCTCCTTGATGGTGCGCAGCCAGGCGATGTGGCTGAACGTGCTGTCGATCGAAAGGCCGCCGAGTTCACAGTTAAGGGCTCGGAATTCCCCTTGCATGGACGCAAACGTCAGGAACTCGGTCGTGCAATCGCCGCGCCTCGAAGTGTAACTCGCATCCATTCGGCCGGCGGAGACGCTACTTCTGAATTGGCAACCCCGCGAGCTGGTACATCTTATACCCGCCAGTCAGGGAGAACACATTTGTGTAACCCATTTTCTGAAGGCCTTGCGCGGCCGCCGCCGACCGCACGCCACCCAGGCAATAGAGCACGATACGGGCGGTCTTGTCGGGCACGACTGTCCCGATTTTGCCGGATAGCGTCCAACGCGAAATGTGCATGGCCGCGGCGGCGTGTCCGGCTTGCCACTCGTTGTCTTCCCGAACATCGATCAGCGTGAACGGCTGACCGGCAGTCATCCAGTCTTTCAATTGGGAAGTGGAAATTTCCTTGATCTGTTCGGTCGGATCTTTCGCCGGAACCGAGGATTCCTTTTGGGGGGCTTGATACTCGGGCTGGCCTGACGACCCGCAGGAGCACAAGAGGCTCGACATCAGCGCCGCAATGGCGATCCATCTGGTATGCATGGTTCTCCTTCTATTGTGTCGAAATTCAAATCGCACCCGCCCCGTCAGACCAGACCGATGCCTCGAAGAAAGGCCTTCAACTCCGCCCGTTCCCCGGTGGTCAGATCGTCGCCCGGTCCCCGCACGGGGCCGGCGGCGAGCCCCACAATCTCCATGGCGGCTTTCAGAACACCGACGTAGATGTGTCCGGCGGTGTAGTCGGGCAGAACCCAGGGGTCGCGGCCGCGGTGCCGCGCGCAGATTCCGGCGAATTCGTAGAGCGGGGCGATCTTCACCATAAGATCGCGGACCCGAAGGAAATCGCAGGCGTCGGCGGCTTCCAGCAGGGCCAGCGACAGCTCGGGCGCAAAGTTGGCCGTCATGGAGACGAAGCCGGGACAGCCGAGGGCCGCCGTGTACGCGAACTGCAGGTCCCCGAGGCCGCACAGCACGGTCATCTTTGCCGGGTCGATCGCATCCCTCATCGCCTTGTAGACCTTTACATCGCTGGTGTTCTCTTTGTCGGCGATGATGTTCGGATGTTCCGCGCATCTGGCCATCAGATGAGGCGGCATCCAGAGTTTCGAGACCGCCGCATTGTTGTAGATTACGACGCCGATACGCAGGGCGTCCGCCAGGCGCATGTAGTGCCGAACCAGGCCCTCGTCGCTCGGTACGTGATAGTAGGGCAGGACGACCTGAACGCCGTCGGCTCCGGCATCCTCGGCAGCGCGCGCGAGTTCGATCGTGCGATCGGTTCCCGCCCCCGCCGCTCCAGCCACAACGGGCAGCTTGCCCGCTGCGCAATCGATCACCGTCTCAATGACCTTGAGCTGCTCGGCATCCGACAACGCGTACGCCTCGCCGGTACTGCCGGTGGGCACCAGCACAACCCGCTTGCCGGCGCATCGTTCCATCAGGAATCGGGTGTTGGCCTTGAGACCGTTCAGGTCCAGACTGCCGTCACCGTTGAGCGGCGTCGCTTGAACAATGACGACGGCCTTGATTGCTTCACGCATCGCTTCAGGGGCGATTGCCATTCATTCAGTCCTTTCCACCAAAATGCGCACTAGATTCAAGTTGCATCTATATTGACATACCTGCTATTCTACGGCAAAAGGGGGATCGAATTCAAGATGCCGCATCGAATATGTCCGCGCCACGGCGCCGATCATCCGTGCACGTGTGCGATGGGCAACTTGTACCGGTTCGTCGAGCCAGTTCTGCTGTTCTTGCTCAAGAAGAAGGGGCGATCATATGGATATGAGCTGGCGGCGGAGTTGCGGGAACACGCGTTAACCGATGCGTCCATTGAAGCCGCTGCCCTCTACAAAACTCTAAGGCAACTGGAGCAAAACGACTGCGTCACCTCCGAGTGGGATGTCACCGGCAGAGGGCCGGCGAAGAGAGTCTATTGCCTCACGCCCTGCGGCCAGGAGCACCTCGCGGAGTGGATCGCCGTTCTCGACCACGTGGCCCGGTCGATGACGCGTTTTGTGCGCACAGCCGGAAAGCAGGAGCGAGCCGCGAAGACAGCAGGGCCGGCGCTGGCACGCTCCCGGTAATCCGCGACCGGCTTCCACGGAGAGTTTGCCGGCCCCAACCGGCCCGTCTATAGATGTAACTTGCATATAGAGGCCAAAAGCTGCTATGCTGCTTGTATTGGCTAAGGAGACTCGCACGTGAAGATCGCTATACCAACCAACGATGGAATCAACCTTTCCGCCCATTTCGGGCGCTGCCGCCAGTTCCTCATCTTCGAAGCCGGGAACGGCCAGGTGAAACTCGTAGAGACCCGCATGAATGCAGGCTGTCACGGACATGGATCGAGCGACGGCGCCGCCGAACATCCCGGTCACTCCGGATTTGTCGAAGCGCTGCGGGATTGTCAGACCGTGTTGTGCGGCGGAATCGGCGCGGGCGCCGTGGAAGCCCTCAAGGCGGGTGGAATACCCGTGGTTCTTGTCGAAGCTACCGGCAACGCGGAACAGATCGTTACCGCCTTTCAGTCTGGCGCCCTTCGGCCGGCTTCGGGCGGCATGTGCCAGTGCCAGCATTAGTCTGGCGTGGGCCGGCTCCCACTTTGGGCATTCCCGCGACCTGAAATCCGGGGGATGCCGCCCGGAGTTACCCTTTAGGGAGGAGATCGTCATGGCTCTCATGAAGCGCCGCGATCTGCTCAAGGCTGCCGCCCTGGCACTCGGGAGCATCCGGGAAAGCCGCGTTGCGGCCGATACCAATCGCCAGATCAATACCGTGCTCGGGCCAATCCCTCCGTCCGGCTTGGGACCTACCTTGATCCACGAACATGTCCTCGTCGACATCGTGGGCGCCGGCCGAATCGCTCCCGGCCGTTACGATGGCGGAGAGGTCGCCGGCGCCGTTCTCCCTCTCCTGAAACAACTGCGATCCCAGGGATGCAGGACCTTCGTCGATTGCACACCCGCCTATCTGGGCCGCGACCCCGCGCTGCTCGCCCGGCTGGCGCAATCGAGTGGGCTGCACATCCTGACGAACACCGGCTTTTACGGTGCGGCGGGCGGCAAATATGTCCCCGAGTTTGCATTCACCGCGACGGCGGAGGATCTTGCCGCGCGATGGACGGGCGAGTTTGAGGCGGGAATCCCGCCTGCGGGGATTCGCCCGGCGCTCATTAAAGTCGGGGTGGATGCGGGCCCGCTCTCGAAGATGAACGGCAAGCTCATTTCTGCGGCTGCACTCACCCACTTACGGACGGGCATGGTGATCGCCTCGCACACCGGGGATGGCCTCGCTGCCATGGCTCAATTGAATCTGCTGAAAAGTCATGGGGTGTCCCCCGCGGCGTTTATCTGGGTGCACGCCCAGGATGAGAAGGATCGGAGTTTTCATCGGAAAGCGGCCGAGGCCGGCGCCTGGATTGGGTTCGACGGCATATCGTCCCAGACCGTCGACCAGAACATCGATTTGATTCGCGAAACCAGGCGGGAGGGATATCTTGGGCGCGTCCTGATTTCTCAAGATGCCGTGGGTTTCCACGTGGGAGAAGAGCGAGGTGGCTATTGCCCCGGCTACACCTTCCTGTTCTCCGACTTCCTGCCGCAACTTCGTAAGAGCGGTTTCGACGAAGCCGAAACACGCATGCTCACAATTGAGAACCCACGGCGCGCACTCACTCAAAGCGTTTGAAGGATTCTGCCGGGGTTGCCCTTGGGTCCGGCCTCTCACCCACTGTCAGGACGGGACATGCCGCACGGCGAACCGCGCGGAACGCCGGACTGTCGAATTTTACCATATTGACACCAACTGGTTGGTAGTGCAAACTAGTTGGCATATGGAACAGATTGAAAGTCTCTTAAACCGGCCCAAGGCTTACTACAACATCGACGGTGTGGGCGAACTGGCCATGGGCTTTATGTGCCTGGGCTATGGGCTGCTCATGTGGTTGCAGGCGAATGCGCCCGAGGGTTCCGTCTGGCATGGGATGCCCGCGTTCTTTGTCTACTTCGGTCTGATGTGCCTGATCCTCCACTACGGGCCCAGGGCGATCAAGAAGCACATTACCTATCCGCGCACTGGGTTCGTCCAGTACAGCGCGCGCGAGACGGTTTGGCGTCCGATGATCCTGGGGGCTGTTGTTGCGGCGGCGCTGTCCGCTGGCTTGATGGTCGGCCACCGAAGGCACTGGAATATGACGACGCCTGTCTCCCTCATCGGCCTCCTGTTCGCGGCAGGCTATGCCTACCGCATCGCGAGGACGGTTCGCTGGAAATGGGCCGTAGTCTTGGTGGTGGCGCTTGGCTCAATTGTGATTGCCGTCCTTCCGGCGGATGTGGTGGGAGCGCTGGCTGGCCACTCACCGGTGAGGGGCGCATTCCTGCTCACCTTTGTGCTTTACGGCGCCGTGTTATTGGTTTCGGGCGGCATCAGCTTCTGGTATTACCTTCGCCACACCGAAGCTCCAGCGCCGGAGGCGCCATGAACCGGCAAATCCAGACCATTGCGGAACTCGACCGGGTGATTCACGAACCGGGGCGGCTCATGCTGGTGGCCCTCTTATTCGCCGTCGACCGGTCCGACTTCCTCTATCTGCAACATGAAACCGGCATGAACAAGGGCACGCTTTCCAGCCATCTGTCGCGCCTGGAGGAGGCTGGCTACGTGGAGGTGGAGAAGACCTATCGCGGCAAGGTGCCGCGGACGTTGCTCGGTCTCACGGCAGCGGGCCGCAAAGCGTTCGAGCAGTATCGGCGGCAGCTCAGAGGAGCACTGTAGAGGGCCGCTTCCGCTTACGGGAGGCGCTTCGCTACGAACTTGGCCGCCACCGCAAGCAAACTACAAGCAATAGCCACCCAGTCCCACTTGTGCCGAAGAACCCTGTTGCCACCGAAGAGTCCGATGCAAGCGCTCAATGCCGCCGCCGCGCCAGCCACTCGTTCCATCAGCTTGAGCCACTTCGACACCTGCGCTTGCCGCTCGAGTTCAGCTTTCTCGGCATCTCCCAGCGGCCGCGCATCGGTCTCGTCAACCGTTTCAAGCCCGTCCACCCAAAACTTGATTCCTGGCACTTCCGTCTCCTCCGAAGCCGTCAGTCCCCCTTGCTCGCTCACTCGTTCCAGTTTTTGTTTTTGAAGATGCCGTTCATCATCTGAAACAGCACTTGGGCTTTGGACTGCTGGTCCTTATCGAGTCCCTGATAGATCTTGACAAAGGCTTTCATCTCGATGCCGGCCATCTGGGAGTCTATGGCGGCCTGGCTCTTCACCAGTTGGTCGATTTCGACTTGGCTCTTGCCGGCCGCAACAGCCTCGCCGATGGCTTGCCGGCTCTTGATGGTTTCGTCGCGCAGCGGCGCGGCTTCCTTCTGGCCGTCGTCGAGGATGGACTTGACCAGCTTCTTCTGGTCCTTGTTGAGCTTGAGGTTGTCGGTGAGAATGGCGAGCTTATCGGCCTGGCCGCCCATGGCGGAAAGGGGACTGGTCGAAGCGCCTCTTCCTCCTCCGCCGCGCTGAGCGGAAGCCAGGGTGGCGGCCAGAATGCCGGCCAGTAATAATCTGCAAAACATGAGATCTCCTTTAGTCCCTTCCTCTTCTTCCCCCGGCTCTTCCCCCGGCGCCGCCGCCGGCGGGCGCATTGAACATTCCGGCCATCAGCTCGAAGGCCGAGGCGGCCTTGCCCTGTTGATTGGGTTTGAGCGTCGCACAGACCTTCGCGAAGGCCTTGGTCTCAACGCCGGTCACCTGGGCGGCCACGGTGGCATAGGCATCCATGGTCTTTTTGAGATCGTCGGCGCTCGCGCCGCCGAGCATCGCCTTCACTATCTCCACCCGGCTCTGCATCAATTGCTGGCGCAGCGGCGCGGATTCTTTCATGGCGTCCATAAGAACCGTCTGGGCTTCGGCCTTCTGGTCCTTGTTCAGCTTGAGGCGGTCGGCGAAGATATCGAAGGGGGTCTGGCGCTGCATGCGTGGCATGCCGCCCGTGTCGTCTTCCATGCCGCCGGCCCTGCCACCGCCCATGCCACCGCCCATACCGCCGGTGTCGTCGCCCATTCCGCCGCCGCCCATTCCGCCGCCGCCCTGGGCGAACGCCAGAGTGGCGGCCATCATCGCAGTCAGCAAAAGTCTCGTGAACATGAAACCTCCATGGTTTACTCGATTAAAGCACGAATCGGCCCGCCATGGCGGGGACGGATCATGCGGAGTGGCCGTTGGCGGCGCTTGCACGTAGAATAGAAAAATGAAGCTTTTTGCCCTTGCACTCACCGCACTGTTGCCCTGCCTGGCGGCTTCTTCGGACGCCGATCCGGGCAAGGTGCTGGGCAGCCCCAGCGCTCCCATCCGGATCGAAGTTTTCAGCGATTTCGAATGCCCCGCCTGCAAGACACTGCACGAGCAGATCCTGCCCTTGGTCTTCAAGGACTACGTGATACCCGGCAAGGTATACCTGGTGAGCCGCGAGTACCCGCTCCCCATGCATCAGTTTTCGCGCGAGGCCGCCAACTATGCCACCGCGGCCGCGCGCTTCGGCAAGTACCAGGATGTGGCCGACGCGCTGTTCAAGAACAATCTCGTCTGGGAGCTGAATGGCAAGGTGTGGGATACGGTGGCCCATGTTTTGACGCCGGCGGAAGCCAAGAAGGTGCAATTGGAGGCGAAAGATCCCTCGGTTTTGAGCGAGGTGCAGCGCGATGTGGATGCGGGAAGAGCCGCCGGAATCAACCAGACTCCCACCATGTTCGTCACGCGCGGCACGAACCGATTTCCGGTTGTCGGCGCGGTCAACTACAATCTCTTGAGGTCCTTACTCGATGGTCTCCTCAAGTAGAGTGTTCCGGACGGCGGTGCTGGTGCTGCGGGTGGCGCTGGGCGCGGTGTTCGTGTACGCGGCATGGATCAAGCTGCGGCAGCCCTGGGAGCTGTTTGCGATGTCGATCAGCGACTACGGTGTGCTGCCCGATTGGGCCGTGCGGGTGGTGGCGCGCACGTTGCCGTGGGCGGAGGTGCTGATCGGCCTGGCGCTCATGGCGGGGCGCTGGCTGCGAGTTTCGGCGGGCGCGGCTTCGCTGCTGCTGCTGGTGTTCTTCGGCTTGATGGTCAGGGCGTACGCCACGGGAATGGAGATCAACTGCGGCTGCTTTGGCCCTGGGGAGGCGATCTCGGTCCGCACCCTGATCCGCGATGGAGGGCTGCTGGCGGTCTCCTTGTTTCTGACCTGGACGAGCTTCCGCGGCCGCCGGCGAGCGGCGTGAAGGACGTTCTCCCACGAGAGCCGGAGTATCGCTAGAAGCTGTACTCGGGCTTCGCCCCAGCCCCATGGCGGGCGTGGTTCTCCTCCGCCTGGACCGCCAACGCTTCAGGAAACCGCCGCTCCGGCCGATAAGCATGTTGGAGAACAATATCCGAACGTGGAACGCACTTCCGGAGATCCCGCTCACCGCATGAAAGTGCTGGCGGCCGAAGACAATCCCGTGTTTCAATCCATGCTGCGCGCCCTGCTCAACAAGTGGGGTTACGATGTGGTGTCCGCGGGCGACGGCCTGGAGGCCTGGCGAATCCTGGAATCGGACGCCGCGCCGCGCCTGGCGATTCTCGATTGGATGATGCCCGGCATGGACGGCGTGGAGCTGTGCCGCCGCGTCCGCGCCGCTGGCCGCGAGCCTTACATCTACATCCTGCTGCTGACCGCGCGCACCGAATCCGAGGACTTGGTGCAAGGCATGGAGGCCGGCGCCGACGACTACCTTACCAAGCCCTTCAACGCCCACGAGCTGCGCGTGCGCCTGCGCGCCGGCCGCCGCATCCTCGATTTGCAGGAGGAACTCATGGTCGCCCGCGAAGCGTTGCGCGATCAGGCCACCCACGACGGACTCACCGGCCTGCTGAACCGCACCACCATCCTGGACGCCCTGCGGACCGAGCTAACCCGCGCCGCCCGCGAGCGCCGCCCCGTGGCCGTCCTCATGGCGGATCTCGACCACTTCAAGCTGGTCAACGATACGCACGGTCATCTGGCTGGCGACGCCGTGCTGCGCGAAGCCGCCCGCCGCATGAAATCGTCCTTCCGCCCCTACGATTCCATCGGCCGCTACGGCGGCGAGGAGTTCTTGTTCGTGCTGCCGGGTTGCGACGCCGCCACCGCCCAAGCCCAGGCCGAGCGCTTCCGCGAAGCCCTGGCCTGCGAACCCATCCCCATCGGCGGCCAATCCATCCGCGTGACTTGCAGCATCGGCGTTGCCGGCTCGACCGGCCTCCCGGTATCCAGCAGCGACACCCTGGTCCGCGATGCGGACCTCGCCCTATATCAGGCTAAAGATCGCGGCCGCAACCAGGTGGCGCAGGCTCCAGCCTGCGACACCGGCGTTCTTGCCGGCGTTTGCTAAGAAAAACTCCCCCGCCTGGTGCACGATCTGCGGCAGCCGCTCGGCACCATCGAAACCAGCGCATATTGCCTGAACTTCTTGTTGGGCCAGGAACACGCCGCGGCCCGCGAACAACTCCGCATCCTCGAGCGGCAGGTGGCTCATGCCGTGCGCCTCCTGAACGAGGCCGCCGCCGAAACTCGCCAGCTCCGCGCTCCGTGCGCGAAAACGGCAGCCGCCGCTGGCTAACGCCGTGGAGCGACCTTCTAGGTTGCCACGTCGGCGTCCGTGCCGGCGTTCTTCGGGAATGCCGGTAGGAATACCGGCATGGCAAGCGAAACGCTTGCTCCACGGTGGTGTCACCCTTTCCGTTCCAGCTCCGCCAGCCGCCGCTTCAGCTCCGCCACTTCGCGCCGCAGTTCCGGCAGCCGCGCCAGGTTGGCTAGTTGCTCGAGGTGCCGCTTGAGCGGACGCGCCGGCGTGCCCCAGACGGTTTCTCCGGACCGCACGATCTTGGAGGTGAGCACGCCGCAGCCCGACCCCAGTACCGCGCGCGATTCGATCCGCGCCTTGTCCCCGATTCCCACCTGCCCGCCGATCACGGCGTAGTCTTCCACCACCACGCCGCCGGAAAACCCCGTCTGCGCCGCCACCACCACGTGTTTCCCGATGCGGCAGTTGTGGGCCACGTGCACCATGTTGTCGAGCTTGGTGCCCTCGCCGATCTCGGTCACACCGAGCGCCGCGCGGTCCACGCACGAATTGGCGCCGATCTCGACGAAATCGCCGATCTCCACCCGCCCCACCTGCGGGAATTTCTGCCAGCGGCCGTGCTCCATCACGTAGCCGAACCCGTCCGCGCCGATCACCGCGCCGGAGTGCAGAACGGCGCCGCGCCCAATGTCCACGTTGTCGTACACCGTCACGTTGGGGTGCAGCACCGAGCCCTCGCCCAGCACCACGCGCTTGCCCACAATCGAGCCCGCCCCGATGCTGGCCGCCACCCCGATGCGCGTTCCGTCGCCCACCACCGTGTGTGGGACGATCGATACCAGCGCGCCCAACTCGACGTCCTGGCCGATCACCGCCGTGGGGTGGACGCCCGGCTTGAGCTCCTC
>JBAWDI010000419.1:0-7281 GCA_049590695.1 Bryobacteraceae bacterium | reverse complement strand
GGCTGGTGCTGCGGCTCAAGGTGGGGCCCACTTCCGCTTCGAGATCGGCGGCGTCCACCTCTTCGGCGCGCAACCGGAGGCGGTGCGGCCGCGCGGCGCCAGGCTCGTAGCGGTACTCTCCGGTGAAGGCGACTTTGCCGGCCTGCGCCTCCAGACGGTCGAGCACGATGCGCGCGCCATCGATCTGCGCGCGCGCGGACGCGATCTGGAGCGGATCGGCCAGGCCCGGCACGGCAATCCGGGCATCGTCGATCTGGAGACGGCCAGTCCAGCCGGCTTTGGCGGGTGTCACGCGGTAGTGCAACTGGCCGCTCCACTGGCCGGATCGGACCTGCTCAAGCCAGGGCACGGCGACCAGGGCCACCTGCGCGCGCAGCGAGGCCACCTTCATGGCCTCGGAGGAGATGGAAAGGTCGAGCGTCTCCTCATCCATGGCGTAGTCGGCTTCGATCCGCGCCTGCTCCTGGTCGGCGGTGAGCACCACGGCCGGGGAGAGGCGCACGTGGCCGTGGTCCACCACCATGTGGGCCTGCTCGAAACGGACGGGCGGCGAATCGGGAATGGTAACGGCCGTGTCGTGGAACGCCAACTCCCCCTGGAAGCTGCCCTGCCCGGAATAGCCTATGGCGCCATCCATGCTTCCGCTGAGCTTCAGCTTGGGCGGGAACTGCGCGCCCATGTGGCGCGCCAGTTCCATGAGGGGCGCCAGCGGAAACTGGTTCCAGTTCACGGTCACCGCCCAGCGCGGCTGCGAGAGGTAGTCGTTGGCGCGGAACCGCACCCACAGCGGCAGCGGCGCGTTGCCGGGGGAGTTGGACTGCAACTCGAGTTGCTGCGCGACGAGGTTCAGGCGGCCGCGAATATCGAGCGGCCAGCCCTGGCCCTTGGGCGGGAGCAGGTCCCAGCGGTGCACGTCTTCGATGTTGAGCCGCCCCAGGATGCCGATATTGTCGATGGGACCGCCCAGGTGCAACCGTCCGGAGATGGTGCCGTGTATGCTGCCGGCCTGGCCGCGCATCAGCGCCGTGATTTCGCCCAGCCCGGTGCGGTCGAGCTCGGCATCCAGATCGACGCGCTCGGGCGCCACGTACCAGCGCCCTTTCACGGTGAAGGAACCGAGACCCTGCGCGGGACGGTCGGTGCGGGCCATTTTGGCGGAACCGGAAATCCTCCAGCCGCTTCCGCGCGAACCGGGAGGCGAGATGTCGACGTCCGTTTCGGTGAGGTAGAACACCGATTTCATGTCGCCGAACTTGAAGTTGATGCGGCTATCGCGGAAGCTGCTGTTGCGAATGTGGATGGCGGGGACGGCGCGCAACACGGCAGGGTTGACCAGGGACGCGAAGTTCCAACGGCCCCACTCGGAGGCCGGACCGGATTTGGCGAGGTTGATGCTGGCGCCTTCCAGGCGGATGGAAGCAATCACAAACTGGCCGCCGAAAAGCGCCCAGAAGCCGGGCGTGACGTCCATGCTGTCCATGTAGGCAATGGGCTCGATGCCGATGGAGGGGTCCTCATGAATCACCACGTTCTCCACCGAGAACCCGGGGCCTTTGAACAGACTGAAGCGAACGGGGCCGAGAAACTCGACGCGGCGGCCGAGCGCGCGCTCGAGCGATCCGCGCAGGCGCTCGCCGTACCGATCGGCGCCGACATAGGGCGCCACAATCCCAACCGCGAGCAGCAGCGCCAGCGCCGCGCCGGCGAGTTTCACCACCGTGCCGGGCCGGATCTTCATGCGCCCGCTCCGGTGAGGCGGCGGTAGGCTTCCGGGTCGTCGATATCGGCCAGGATGCCGGGGTCGTCCAGGTCGAGGAACTGCGTTTGCGCGGTATGGCTGCGCACCACGTCGCGCGCCGCGCCGGTCACGGGGAGCGCCAGGAACTCGGAAACGAGCTCGCGTGAAAACCAGATGGGATGGCCGCGGCGTCCGTGGTATCGCGGCACGCGCACCAGCGCGGCGCGCGGCCCGGCCAGCAAAGCATCGATGGTGGCGGGCGCGACGGCGGGGTGGTCCACGAGCGTAAAGAGTACACCATCGGCCTCGGGAGGAACGGCGCGCAACCCGCATTGCATGGAGGTGGTCTGGCCGCGCGCCCAGTCCGGGTTCACTACAAAGGTGGCGGAGGGGTGCCCGCCGACGCGGATCCGCTCCGCTTCGGCGCCCAGCACCACAATCACCGGAGAACAGCGCGCGCCAAACAGGCCGGCCAGCCGGTCGAGGAAGGTCTCCTCGCGGTATCGCAGCAGAGCTTTCGGAAAACCCATGCGGCGCGATTCGCCGGCGGCCAAAATCAGTCCAGCGACGCTGAGGCCGGCGCTCACTTGGCCAGCACGGCCCGCAGCGATTCGTCGGCGAACACCGACATCGAAAGCGAGCGCCAGTTGGAGGCCGCGGCGCGGCGAACCGCGATCATTTCCGCGGCCACCGAAATGGCGATCTCCTCGGGAGAAACCGCGCCGATATTCAGGCCCATGGGAGCGTGAATGCGTTCGAAAGCGGCGCGCGGGACCCCTTCCTTCTCCAATTCGCGGATGACGTTCAGCACTTTGCGTTTGCTGCCGATCATGGCGATATAGCGCGCGGGCGTGGCGATGGCCAGCTTGAGAACGCGCATGTCGTCGCGATGGCCGCGCGTCACAATAATGACATAACTGGTCTCATTGATCGGGAGGCTGGGGAAAACCGCCTCGTACTCCGCGGCGTGAACATCGGCGGCTTCGGGGAAGCGCTCGCGGTTGGCGAAAGCGTCGCGGTCATCGATTACCACGGTGGCAAAACCGGCCAGGGTGGCGACCTTCGACAGGCTTTTCGAGATGTGCCCGGCGCCGAAGATGAAGGCGTGCGGCACGGGCAGCACCGGCTCGACGAAGACATCGAGCTGGCCGCCGCAGATGAGGCCGTTATCGTAGGCCGCGTCCTGGCCCAGATTGAAGGTGAGGTGCTTGGGCTTTTCCGTTTGCATGACCTCCCGCGCGGCGTTCCACACCTCGGCTTCGACGCAGCCGCCGCCGATGGTGCCGATCATGGAGCCGTCCTCGCGCACCAGGAGCTTGGCGGTCTCATAGCTGGGGATGGACCCGCGCACCTCGACGATGGTGGCGAGCGCGCACTTCTGCCCGAGGTTGCGGAGACGGACCAGTTCCTCGAAAACGTCCATTCGATGACGATTATAGCGTGGGAAGGGGCAGATCAGCGCAGGCGCTCAAGGTCGCTTGCGGTGATGCTTTTCCTGGAACTCCTCGGAAATCATCTCGAAGACACGGCCCAACTCGGCGAGCGCCTCTTGCCGGGTTGGCATGAGCGCGTAGCAACCCTCAATCGCGGGCACTTCAGCCCCCCAACCCGACGGCTGATTCCGGTAGAGCACTACCTTGTAATCATCCAGCGTCATGCCTGTTCCAATTCTACCCACTTCCAGGGCATCCGCGTCCAGTGGCTTCCGTGGGGCAGGATGGCATCGCGCGCGGCGATTGGCAATCGCCGCGCAGGTCGGGCCCAGATGGCACCCCCATTCGGCCCGCAGGTTAAAAACCTGCCCCGCATAGCGGCAAGCCGCAAACGGTGTTGGCGATTCTCCGCGGACGGGGCGGGCGCGTCCACGGGCGGCAGGCGGATTGACAATCCGCCACAGGTTAAAAACCTGCCCCACAACCTCTACCGCTGGTATGCCGTCAGTCTCGGGGGGCGGAAGTCCGGCTCCAGGAGCCAGACGGCGCGGCCGGGATAGTAGCTGCGGAGCTTCTCATCTTCATCGGGACCCAGGTCGCGGGCCCAGACTACGCGGGCGGCGTCGATATCGGCGGCGTTGTAGACCCATTCGTCCTGGAAGATGTGCTGTGGGTAGTAGCGAACGAACACCAAGAGCTTGCCTGGTATCGCGGCAAGCTGGCGGTTGACGTAAATGCGGCGGTCCGGATTCGCGTGGTTGATGGCATCCCAGGTCTCGTAGGGGCGCATCGCCATGGAGACCTCTGAATCCTCGAATACGTGAAGGCCGTACCAGAAGATGAAGTGCGCAACGCACAGGAAGACGATGAGCCGGGCGGCCGCGCCGCCAATCCGCTCCAGGCCCGCCACGCTCACCAGAACGAAAAGACACGTGATCGCGGCGATGTAATGAAGCTGGAATGCCGGGAAGAAATTCACGCCCAGGCTGAAGAGCAGCAGAGTGAGCACCACCCAGACGAATCGGAACTCGCGGATGGTGACTAGAAAAACCGCCAGCGCAAGGTAGAGCGGCGCCAGAAAGAAGAAACGGTAGTAGCGCACGCGGTACTCGAGGCGCTCCAGGTAGCTAGTCACGGTCTCGGGGCCGGTGTGAAACGAAAGCTGCATTCTGTAATCGAGCGCTTGTTCCCTGGTCAGCGGGCGATGGGGCACCGGATTCGATTCGAAGGTGAGCGCCGCCGGCACGCCGTACTGATACTGGCTGAGCATTTCGGGGAGCGTGGTCCAACTGCCGGTGACCGCCTTGTTCTGGAACAGCATGATGGCGACGGCTGGAATCAGGACCAGGATCACATCCGGCGCCACTCTAGCCAGTTTGCGCGGGTCCGGGACGAAGAACAGGACTACCCCCAGGAATAGAAATATCGACTCATACGGGCGAGTGAGCAGATGCATGCCCAGGCCAACGCCCAACAAAACCGCGTCCCGCGTGCGGGGTCCGTTGCGCAGCCTTGGCAACGCTCCAAACACCAGGCAGCCCGCAGCGGCGGCGAATGCCCCGCCCCAATAGCTGTTCATCCACTGGCTCAGCGGGCCGAATTCGATGACCGCCAGCAGCCCGCCCGCGAGCGCCCAGCCCGGCGTGGTCCAGGCCCGCAGCATCCAGTAGCACAACGCGCAGAAGGCCGCCACGGAAAGCACCACCCCGGCCCAGGGAAGGCCGAAAATGGCCCAGCCGAGCGCCAGCGCCAGGCCTTGGCCCACCGAGTAGATGGAACTGTAGGTTGGCTCTTGCAACACAAAGAACGTCTCGAAGAACTCCGGCAGCGTATGCGGCGGATTCGCCAGGCGGAAGTGCCGCAGCGTGTCCGCCTGAAGCAGGTGGCCGAACTCGTCGTAGACCTCCGGCGAGGGGACCGGATGGTGCGCCAGTAGCGCCAGCCGAAGCACCACCGGCAGCAGGGCCAGCAGCAACATGCACCAGCCGGTCCGCTCCGCCAGCTTGAGAGCGTACGGCTGAATCCAGGGGCGCCACACCAGCGCCATCAAAACCAGCATCGCCGCCAGCGCCAGCTCGATGAAGTCGGCCGGGCCAAAGCCGATGGGATTATGCAGCGGCAGATAAGATCGAAACACGTCGATCGGGAACATGCGACGTTTCTATTCTCCCAGACCGGGTACAATACCGAGGGGGCGCGTGCATCGGCCGGCTTACACGCTCGAAGATCAGGAGCGCATGTCCAGAGCGGAGAACTATTTCGCCTGGCAGAGCCGCCTCGTCACGCGGGAACTGGGGCGGAGGGTAGTTGCGTGTGTCTGAACGCACTGGAGCACATCGAGGACGACCGCCAGGCCCTCCACGGCATGGCCTCAATTCTCGCGCCCGGTGGAGTCGTCGTGCTGCTGGTCCCCGCCTTTCCGGCGCTCCATGGCCCCATCGACAGCGACCTCGGCCATTACCGGCGGTACAGCCGCGGGTACCTCAACAGGCTGGCTAACTCCACGGGCCTGCGCATCAAGAAGGTCCACTACATGAACGCGATCGGCTTCTTCGGTTGGTGGGTGAACTCCCACATCTTCCGGCGTGGCGCGCAGTCAGAAAGACAGATCGAGATCTTCGATCGCTATGTGGTCCCGCTCCTGTCGCGTCTGGAGGGGCCGGCGCGGCCTCCCTTCGGCCAGTCGCTGTTCGTGGTCCTCGAGAAGCCATGAAGATTTCCGTCATCATTCCCGTGTACAACGAATTCGGCACCTTCAACCAGGTTCTGGAGCGCGTCCGCCAGGCGCCTCTGCCCGAGGGCTGCTCCAAAGAGATTGTGGTAGTGGATGACGGTTCCACCGACGGTACCACCGAGATGCTCGGCGAACGTACGCGGGAAGGCGTGGTTGTGGGGCATCACTCGGCGCGGAATTACGGAAAGGGCGCTGCCATCCGTGCCGGCATCCTGCTGACGTCCGGCGACATCGTGCTGATTCAGGACGGCGACCTGGAATACGATCCCCACGACTACGCGCGCATCCTCGAACCCATCGTGAAGGGCGAGGCGGATATCGTCTACGGCTCGCGCTTTCTCGGGCAGCCAACTGGTATGGCGATGAAGAATCGGATCGCCAACCGGATACTCACCGCCGCGGCGAATCTCCTCTATGGCGCGCGGATTACCGACGAGGCCACCGCCTACAAGGCGTTCCGCGCCTCCATCCTCCGCGGGATGCATCTCGAATGCCGGCGGTTCGAGTTCTGCCCGGAGGTCACCGCCAAAGCGCGGCGTCTGGGCCATCGCATCCGGGAAGTGCCCATCAGTTACAACGCGCGGGGTATCGCGGAGGGCAAGAAGATTCGCGCCCGCGATGGCCTACAAGCTCTCTGGACGTTGATCCGGTACCGTTTTGCGCCGCGTCGAATGCTGGTCCGGAGGGAACCACCCGGCTAGCACCGCGACGGCGTGATTTCTTCCCCGGCGCGGGGGAGGGGCGAGGCATGCCTCGCCCCTACAAGGGCACGGTGGAGGGGGCGGGTATGCGCGGGCCAAGCAGGATCGGCATACACTGAAAACATCCTCTCGTGAATTCTAAAAGAGTTGCCATCATCGGCGGCGGCATCGTGGGATTGGCCACCGCGTACCGGCTGGGCGAGCGGTTTCCCGGCGCACGGATCTGGGTGCTCGAAAAAGAAGGGGCCGCCGGCCAGCACCAGACCGGGCATAACAGCGGGGTGCTGCACAGCGGCCTGTACTACAAACCTGGATCGCTGCGGGCGCGGCTGGCGGTGACGGGCATCCGCCAGATGGCGGCGTTCTGCCGGGAGAACGGAATCGCGCACGAGATCTGCGGCAAGCTGGTGGTGGCGGCCGATGACAGCGAAGTGCCGCGCCTGCGCGATCTGGAAAAGCGCGGCGCCGCCAACGGCCTGGAAGGACTGCGCTGGCTCGACCGGGGCGAGATGCGCGAGATCGAGCCGCACGTGGGCGGCGTGGCGGCCTTGCGCGTCCCCCAGGAAGGCATCGTGAATTATGCGGCGGTCTGCGACACGCTGGCCGCCAAGCTCTTGGAGAGCGGCGCGCGCGTCGCGACCGGCGCCCGCGTGAAGCGGTTACGCCGGCCAGGCG
>JBAWDI010000418.1:0-3104 GCA_049590695.1 Bryobacteraceae bacterium | reverse complement strand
CTTCGGGCAGCAGAGTGGTAAGTACTTGCCAGTTTTCATCTTGAGCGCCAAGCATGGTCTGAGTTTAGACCAAAAGCGAATAAAAAGCAACTATTATCTTAGCGCTTATGGGGCATGCCCGGCCCTTTCCAGGCGCGCTGGCGCCTCCAGCAGCAGCCTACGATACCGCCGATAGCTGACGAAGTACGTGCCCATGGCCAGCACGACGGCCATTCCGGCGGCGAGCTGCGCCCTTTGCGCCATGGCAGTGAAGAACGGGTCGCTCCCCCCGGTCAATGTCCGGTGAAGGCCCGTAAACCAGACCGGTGGAAGCCAGGCGCCGAATTCCGGCAGTCTGGCGATAATCTCGGGTTTCCACTCCTTGATCGACCAGCTATAGAGTCCACCCAGCAGGAACACGCCTGCGAGCACGCCCTGCACATACACGGATACACGCGCGAACAGCTTTGCTGGGAGCACATTCAGGAGCACGCCCTGCAACGCCAGAATCGCAAAGAAAACGAAGAAGCAGGCGAGCCCGGATGAAACCGCCTGGGCGCCCGCGCGCAGCCAGAACGACGAATCGACCCGCCATCCCCCGCCGAATTCCATGGGCGCAATGAGACTGGGAAGAAGATTCATGGCGGTAATCATCACTGCGGAAAACAGCAGCACGGATACGAACCGGGCAGTGAAAACCTGCCGCGATCGCACGGGCAGCGACGCCAGCGCCAGATAATCGCGCATGCTGGGGAACAGGGATTGCCATTCGAGCAGCGCCATCAGCCCGGTGAGACACAGAAGCAGCGTGATCAGCGCGAGTTCGTCGGCGATGGCCGCGCACCCCGGCCGGCCCGGCCGCCATCGCCAGCAGGCGATACTTGCCGGCGTATTTCGGATCGAGAGCCCCTTCTCTGACCAGCAGTATCCCCGCCGGCAGGAAGAGCGAGACCGCACCGATGGCCGCCGACCTCCACTGCCCCGGAGTTGAGGACCATTCGCCGTCGAACATCCGCCGCAGAAAATGGCGGATCAGCTCGAATTGCACCCCGTGGGTTTCCTCAAGCCACTTCACGCCCGCATCACCTCCAGGATGTGCTCCGCGACGGCGCGATGGTCCTGCTCTCTTGTAAGCTGTCCAAAGATTCCCTCCAGCGACGATTCATGCATCGACTCGCGCAGATGCTCGATGGAATCGTGCGCCACCACACGTCCCTTGCAAAGAATCAGCACCCGCGAGCACACCTTTTCGAGCACATCGAGAACATGCGAGCTGTAAAGGATCATGCAGCCGCGCGCGGCCAGCCCCGCCATCAACTCTCGAAGCACCAGCGCGGTGGTGACGTCCAGACCGGAAAGCGGCTCATCCAGAATCAACAGGTCGGGATTGTGCAGCAGGGCGGCGGATAGCAGGATCTTCTGGCGCATCCCCTTGGAGTAGGCGGATACGGAGCAGTGCCGGTCTTCCCAGAGCGAGAACAAGCGCAGAAACTCGTCGATTTTGGGTTCCAGGATGGTTCGCGGGATCCCTCGGAGCCGCCCGGCCAGTTGCAGGTATTCGCGGCCGGACAAATGCGGATAGAGGTGAGACTCCTCGGGAACGTAGCCAATGCGGGCCTGGAACCCCGGAAGATCCTCGATGACGCTTCGGCCCTGAAAAAGGACCTGGCCCTCGCTCGGTTCGAGCAGTCCGATGATCATCTTCACGGTGGTGCTTTTCCCGGCGCCGTTGGGGCCGACGTAGCCAAGGATCTCGCCTGGTTTGAGCGTGAAACTGACGTCCTCAACTACCGGGATGCCATTGAACCGCTTGGTCAATGAACGGACTTCAAGCATCCGATCTCCTGTTCCATAAACAGCTTCTAAATACTGGTCAGACGTAGTGACACCGGCGGGGGAGGGATTGTTCCCGGGTTCCTGCAGAATCTGGCCCTGCTACATCTGGGGCAGACCCCTCACGAATATGCGTGCACCTTACGCAACACCTCCGCCTCCGCCGCCAGTCCGATACGCTTGTGCCTCATGGTTTCACCTCCGTTCGATTTCGTCGATCTCCCGCTGAAGTTCCCTGGCCTGACGGAGGCGGCGCGTGAGGCCGAATACCGTCCAGACCGCGAGCAGGACGACCAGAGGCAGCACGCTTCGCAGACGCGCCGAGCCAGGAAACGCCTTCCCCATCAAGACCACAATGAGGACCATGCACGCCAGAAACAGGGGCCCGTGCCATAACCATGCGTTCCTCAGGTGATCGCGGCGCTGTTCCAGTTCTTTACGGTAGTATTCCAGGCCGGTCGCGGCGATGGCGTCCGGGCGCGCGGGGTTTCGCCGCCAGATCCGGCGCCGGAACCAGTACAGGGAGACGACCGCCCATGCGATGACGGCGGCGAATCCAACTTCCTGAAGACGGTCGTAAGCCGGCGCGAATCGCCAAGCCACTACCCCGACGAAGAGCAGCGCCGCGCCGATGCTCATGAGGATCTCCGAACGGGTGCTGGAACTCAGCTCCTCCGTTCGCCGGTTCACAATCTGTTCCAGGTTCACTGTCAGCTCCTCCTCTGGTTGATCTCTCCAAATGGCTCCTGGGTCTTTCGCTTCAGACATGGCGTTTCTCCTCGAGAAAGCGGCCGGAGAGGATATTCTTGATCCGGTGAATTTTCATTCCGACATTCGCGGGCGAAAGCCCCGTGATGTCCGCGATGGTGGCCATGTCCATGTCCTCCAGATAAGAAATCATGATCTGCCGGTCCAACGGTTTGAGCTGCCGGATGAACTCCGAGAGTTGCTGGAGCGCTCTCTGCCGGTCGATATCCGGCTCGCGATCCCCGCCCGGCGCGGTCCGCTCGGTCTCTTCGAGGCTCACCAAGCGCGTGTTCTTCCGGCGCTCCCGGTTCACGTACGAAACGGCGGTGTTGTGAGCCACCCGAAACACCCATGTCTTCAGAGAGCACCGTCCGTCGAAAACCTCGAAACTTCTCCAGAGCTGAAGGTGGATGTCCTGCCGGAGATCGTGACGTTTTTCCGGGTCGGCTTCGTATCCGGCGGCCAGCCGGTCGAGCGGGCGGCCAAATTCGCGGCTGGCGGTCTCGTACAATTGGTCCCGCTTCGACGGCGGCGCACCGTTGATC
>JBAWDI010000417.1:0-9331 GCA_049590695.1 Bryobacteraceae bacterium | reverse complement strand
TTCGGCGGGGGCAGGCTGTTTCTCAGCCGCCTTTTCGGTGGGTTTTTCCTGTGGTGGAGTGGCTCCTACCGTGGATTCATTGTCTTCGATATTGCTTGCCAAGTTTCCCTCACTCCCCGGCCCGTTGTGGCCGAGAACGGCAACGGCTCTACGCCCTCCTCGCGGATGGCGCGCAAACCGCGCTCTTGATCGGATTGATTCAATTTGTCGAACTTTGTGGCGACTACCAGGTACTGCCTTCCGTGATACTCCAGCCACTGCTTCAGGTCCAGATCGTTGGCCATCCAGCCCCGGCGGGCATCCAGTATCAGGCAGCAAAGCTTTAGAGCTTGCCTCTCCTCGAAATAGCTTTCAATGAGCTTTTTCCATTCCAACTGCCGCCCTGGCGGCACACGCGCATATCCGTATCCGGGAAGATCGACGAAGTAGAAGGCTCCCTCGATCCGAAAGAAATTAATGGTCTGCGTGCGACCCGGCGTGCTGCTGGTGAACGCCAGCCCTTTGTGCCCCACCAGGGCGTTCATCAGGCTGGATTTCCCTACGTTGCTTCTTCCCAAAAATGCGATCTCCGGCAGCCCGTCGGTGGGAAACATCCGCGGGTTGGCGGCACTGACTACGAATTCGGCTTTCAAGGAACCGGGCGACCCCATAGACAGGCCCCAAGGCCCGTTCCACTCAATGCGCTACAGTTTCCTCCGCGGCTTGGACCCCGACCGTTGGAATGGGCGCGGGCATCGGCAGCGCCACCAGCTCCCGCTCCAACGCGATCTTCAGCACTTCATCCATCGAATCCACAAAATGCAGCTTCATGGTCTGCTGGATGGCATCCGGGATGTCCGGGAGGTCCTTCTCGTTCTCCCGGGGCACGATTGCTTCCAGAATGCCATGACGATGGGCCGCCATCAGCTTCTCTTTCAGCCCGCCGATTCCGAGCACCTTGCCGCGCAGGGTGATCTCGCCGGTCATGGCCACGTCGCAGCGCACCGGAATGCGCGTCAGAGCGCTACAGATGGTGGTGGCCAGGGTGATGCCCGCCGACGGTCCGTCCTTGGGAATGGCGCCCTCGGGAACGTGGATGTGAACGTCGAGGTTGCGGTAGAAATCGCGCGGCAACCCGAACAGGTGCGCGCGCGAGCGGATGTAACTCATGGCCGCCTGCGCCGATTCCTGCATCACATCGCCCAGTTTTCCGGTGATGGTGAGCTTGCCTTTGCCTTCCATCAGAGTGCATTCCACGGTCAAAAGCTGGCCGCCCACCTCGGTCCACGCCAAGCCCGTCGCCGCCCCCACTTCGTTCTTCTTCTCCACCTGGAGGTCGCGGAACTTCCACGGTCCCAGCAGCTCGGGCAGCTTGTCGCCCGTCATCACCACCTTGGCAGGCGTCTTCTTCTCCTTGCCGCTTTCGCTGTTCACCACCTGGCGCGCCACCTTGCGGCACAGGTTGCCGATTTCGCGCTCCAGGTTGCGGACGCCGGCCTCGCGCGTGTAGTACTGGATCAACCCGTTCAAGCCATCGTCCGTGAACTCGATCCGGTCTTTCCCCAGTCCGGTCTGCTCCATCTGCTTGCGCACCAGGAACCGCTTGGCGATCTCCATCTTCTCCAGTTCCGTGTAGCCGGAGAGCCGGATCACTTCCATGCGATCCTGGAGCGCCGGAGGAACCGTGTGGAGAACGTTGGCCGTGGCGATGAAGAAGACCTGGCTTAGATCATACTCCACATCCAGGTAGTGGTCAACGAACATGAAGTTCTGCTCGGGGTCGAGCACTTCCAGCAGCGCGGCCGAAGGGTCGCCGCGAAAATCCATCGACATCTTGTCCACTTCGTCGAGCATGAAGACCGGGTTGCGGGTTCCGGCTTTCTTCATCATCTGGATGATCTGGCCGGGCAGCGCGCCGATGTAGGTGCGCCGGTGGCCGCGGATCTCCGCCTCGTCGCGCACCCCACCCAGGGACAGGCGCACGAATTTGCGGCCCGTGGCCCGGGCGATCGACATGCCCAAGGAAGTCTTGCCCACGCCCGGAGGCCCGACAAAACACAGGATCGAACCCTTGGGGTTCTTCACCAGCCGGCGGACCGCCAGGAACTCCAGGATGCGCTCCTTGATCTTCTCCAGGCCGTAGTGATCGGTTTCCAGCACGTTTTCGGCGAACTTGAGGTCGCGGAGTTCCTTGGATTTCTTTTTCCACGGCACCGCCAGCAGCCAGTCCAGATAGTTGCGGGAAACCGTGGATTCGGCCGACATGGGCGGCATGTTCTCCAGCCGCTTGAGCTCGGCCATGGCCTTCTCCTGGGCGTCCTGAGTCATGCCGGCGGTCTCGATGCGCTTCTTGAGCTCGTCGAGCTCGCTCTTTTCGCCGCGGCCCAGCTCTTTCTGAATGGCCTTGATCTTCTCGTTCAGGTAATACTCTTTTTGCGCCTTTTCCATCTGGCGCTTCACCCGGCCCTGAATGGTGCGGTCGACATTGAGCTTCTCGATTTCGATGTCGAGCATCTCGGCCACCCGCGTCAGGCGGTCGATGGGGTCGAAGATCTCCAGCAGCTCCTGCTTCTCTTCAATGGTGAGCTGGAGGTTGGCGCCCACCGTGTCGGCCAACTTGCCCGGCTCGTCCACGCGGAGGGCCGCGATCATGGTCTCGTAGTTCAGGTTCTGGCTCAGCTTGACGTACTGCTCGAACAGGCCGGTGACCCGGCTGATCAGCGCGTCGAGCTGCGGGCCGGCTTCCACGCGGAAAGCCGAGGTGCGCACGATGGCGCGGAAAAAACCCTCCTCGTCGGAAACCGAAACCACTTTGGCGCGTTCCACGCCTTCCACCAGGACTTTGATATTGCCGTCCGGCAGCTTCAGGCTCTGTACGATGTTGACGATGGTGCCGACGCTGTAAATCTCGTTGGGCTTGGGCTCGTCGATGGAAGCATCGTGCTGGCTGGCGAGAAAGATCTTCTTATCGCCCGCCATGGCCTCTTCCAACGCCCGCACACTGGATTCCCGCCCCACCACAAACGGGATCATGTTGTACGGGAAGATGACCACGTCGCGGATGGGCATCATCGGCAGACGTTTTGTTTCGGATTTTTCCTTTGAAGTAAGCATTAGTATTCCGCAGGGGGACTGACCCTGATTCCCAGAAGAGCCGTAGGGGCCGGGCACGCCCAGCCCGCACGGACTGGGCATACCCGGCCCGTAGGGGCCGGGCACGCCCGGTCCCTACCCGGCCTTTTCTAATATTGTAAGACTGATTTTCTGCGCCAGCACCATCTCTTTGGTGACGTTGAACTCGCGGACCTTCTTGTAGGAAGGCAGGTAATACATCAGATCGAGCATCAAGTCCTCGAGAATCATGCGCAACCCGCGCGCCCCCACCTTGCGCTCCATGGCCAGGTCGGCAACCGACTCCAGGGCCTCGTCGCTGAATCGCAGCCGCACGTTCTCAAACTCGAAGAGTTTCTGATACTGCTTCACAATGGCGTTCTTGGGCCTGCTCAGAATCTGGATCAAAGCCGACCGGTCCAGATCCTGCAGCACCGCCGTTACCGGAAGACGCCCGATGAACTCGGGGATAAACCCGAACTTGATCAGATCGACGGGTTGGACCTGGGCAAGAAGATCGATGTCCCGCCGCGAGCCGGAACTGGACAGCCTCACCCCATTCTTCTCTTCTTCCGGCAGGAAGCCCATGGACTTCTTGCCGGTGCGGCGTCCGATCACCTTCTCCAGCCCCACGAACGCGCCGCCGCAGATGAACAGGATGTTGGTGGTGTCCACCGGCGTGAATTCCTGGTGCGGGTGCTTGCGTCCGCCTTGCGGCGGAACGTTGGCGACCGTGCCCTCCAGGATCTTCAGGAGGGCCTGCTGCACACCTTCCCCGGAAACATCGCGGGTAATCGACGGGTTTTCGTCCTTGCGGCAGATCTTGTCGATTTCATCGATGTAAATGATTCCCTGCTGGCACTTCTG
Source organism: Bryobacteraceae bacterium (assembly GCA_049590695.1). Classification (GTDB taxonomy): domain Bacteria; phylum Acidobacteriota; class Terriglobia; order Bryobacterales; family Bryobacteraceae; genus Fen-178. Next base: position 5,374 of record JBAWDI010000417.1, on the reverse strand, counting down.
CACGTCCCCGTCGGCCGCCTGGAGCAGCTTGAGGATGATGTTCTCGACATCCTCGCCGACGTAGCCGGCTTCCGTCAGGGTGGTGGCGTCCACGATGGCGAAGGGCACCTCCAGGATCTTGGCCAGAGTCTGCGCCATCAACGTCTTGCCGGTCCCCGTGGGGCCGATGAGCAGGATATTGGACTTTTGCAGCTCGACCTCGGTGTTGCGCAGGCGGTTCATGTGGACGCGCTTGCAGTGGTTGTACACCGCCACCGCCAGTTTCTTCTTGGTGGGATCCTGCCCGATCACGTACTGATCCAAAAACTCCTTCACTTCCAATGGCTTGGGTATCTTGTTTCCGATCCCGGAGGGAGCCTCGACCTTGTCGTCCTCCAAAATCGAGTTGCAGACCGCAATGCACTCGTCGCAGATATAAGCGCGGGGATAATCGCTCGGGGAAGAGATGAGTTTCCCGACTACGTCCTGGCTCTTATGGCAAAACGAACACCGTAAAGCATCATCGGACCCTGCACGCTTCACGCAGTTTTCTCCTCTTCCGCCGTCGGCAGGCGGTAGGGAACCTCAATCGCCTTCATTTCCATTATCACCTGAACAGCGCCCGTAAGCAATGTACCCGAAGGGTTAACTGGGTACTGTGCGGTCCGAAACGCCCACTGTAGCGCCGGCGGTCTATGCCGCCGGTGTCTTTCTGGGTCCCTGGTCCTACGCGGTTTTCCGGGCATGTTCGAACAAGAAATTCAGCGTTTTCTCGGTTTGAATGTGGGAAGCGATCCGCCCCATCGTGCCGTCCTTTTCGAATTTCATCTGCAGGGCTGCCACCGGCTCGCGCTGCTGCCGGGCCAGCCGCTCCACTTCCTTATCCACTTCGTCGCGCGTTGCGCCAATAGCTTCCCGTTCCGCAATCCTCGTGAGCAGCAGCGAAGCTTTCACCTCGCGCCAGGCCTTATCGCGCTGCGTCTCCTTTACTTTCTCCCAATCCAGCTTGATGGATTTCGGGTCCACTCCCTCCGCCGCCATGGCGCGCAGGCTCTGCTCCACACGGTTGCGGATCTGACGCTCGACGAAAACTTCGGGAACCGGAAAATCGTACGCGTCCACCAGTTTTTCCACGATCAGGTTCTTGGCCTCCTGCTGGGCTTCGTACTGGCGCTGCGCGAGGATGGACTTGCGGATGGCTTCACGCAGCTCGTCCACGTTGCGGTAATCGCCCAGATCCTGCGCGAATTCGTCGTTCAGCTCCGGCAGTTCCTTCTTGCGCAAGCCCTTCAGGGTGGCGTGGAATCGCACCGTCCGGCCCGCCAGCCGTTGGGCGCCGAATTCCGCGGGATAGGTGACCTCGAATTCCTTCTCTTCGCCGGGAGTGACGCCGCGCAGGTTTTCGGTGAACGCCTCGAAGGTGTCCGCGCCGCCGATCTCCAGCACCATCTCTTCCTGCTTCACCGGCTCGCCTTCCACGCCCGACAGGCTTTCCAGCGCCACCACCGCGTGATCGCCGTTTTCCAGGGGCCGCGGGTCGATGTTCACGTACTGGGCCTTCTGCTCGCGGAGCTCGTCCAGCTTCTTGGCCACGTCTTCGTCGGTGACCTCGGGATCGTGGTAGGGGACCTCGACCTCTTTGTACTCCCCTAACTCGATCTGCGAAACCACCTCGAACTCGGCTGTAAACGTCAGCGGCTCGCCGGGGTGATAGTGGACGTCTTTGATATCCGGCGTGCCCACCACGTTCAGGTTCTCCGCCTCGAACTGTTTGTGCAGGTACTTGGGGATCAGAGCTTCCAATACCCGCTTCCGGATATCGGAGGCGAACTGCTTCTTAACCAGGGAGACAGGCACCTTGCCGGGCCGGAAACCGGGGAGCTTGGCGCGCTTCATGACGTCGGTGACGACGCGGTCCGTCTCGCTCTCGACCTCATGGACAGGGATGGAAATCTCCAGCGAGTGCTTGCAGCCTTCAATTAAAGCCAAGTGGATTTGACCTCGGGAAAGAAGTGATGGCCGAAACTTCATGATACCACGTAGAATAGGGATTATCCGGTGGATGCTCGCAGTTTCGGTGCTGGCAGTCGTGGCGCTGCTCGGCCTTTGGGCGGCCATCACGCGGCGGACCTGACGAATGCATTTTTATCTTCAGGAAGCGATTACCAACGTGCTGTTGTTGTGGATTCTCACGGCGCCGCACGAATTCGCGCACGCTTGGGTGGCCACCCTGCTGGGCGACGATACCCCGCGGCGCGACGGCCGCGTCACGCTCGATCCGCTGGCGCACGTGGATTGGCTGGGAACCGCCATCCTGCCGTTCGCGACTTCGCTCTTGGGCGGCGGTTTCCTGGGATGGGGAAAGCCGGTGCGCACAGACCCCTCCAAGCTCAAGGGCGGGTTGAACGGCTTGGCCCTGGTGTCGCTGGCCGGACCGTTCAGCAACGTGCTGTTCGCGGTGGTGCTGGGCGTGGTGGCGGTGGCCACCGCTCGCGCGCTGCCGGCGTTCGCGCAATTCGCCGCGCACGGCGTGTGGCTGAGCCTGTACCTGGGGATTTTCAACCTGCTGCCGGTGCCGCCTCTGGATGGCTCGAAGCTGCTGCTGGCGGCGCGCATCCCCATGGCCATCTACCTGGAGATCTCGCGCTTCGGCTTCATGTTGCTGATCGTGGCCGTTTCGGTCTCCGACTTCGGCCGCTGGATGGCCGAGTGGAGCTACTGGGGCGCGCGGGCCATTCTGGGGGCATTGCAGTAAGCTATGCCGCCCCCTCCGATGAAATCAACCCAAGCCCCCAACCGATCCGGATACTACCACTATTTCGCCTTCGGTTTGGAATCGTACATAGCCGGCTTGTTGGTAAGGGTCCGGGAAGAGATCTTTCAAATCTTTGTCGCGACGTTTCGGCCGTCACCCGCACAAACCATCTTGGATATAGGCGTATCGGCCGATGACCATCACTCGTCCAATCACCTGGAGAAACGGTATCCGCACACGAAACGCATCTGCGGGTTTAGCGTCGAACACCTGCCGGAGCTGTGCGCCCAGTTTCCAGACCTGGCCTTGGTTCAGGGTGATGCCAGGGCGCTGCCGTTTGCGGACGGATCTTTTGATTTCGTCTACTCGCATGCCGTAATCGAGCACGTCGGCAGCCGAGCCCAACAGGCCCGGTTTCTGGCGGAGGCGCTTCGGGTCGCACGCCGCGGAATTTTGATCACGACGCCGAATCGGTGGCATCCCCTTGAGACGCACACCGGCCTGCCATTGCTGCATATTCTTCCCGCCCCGCTTTACCGCCGGGTGTACAGGCTTCTCGGCAAGGACATGTACGCCAGCGAGGGAACGCTGCACTTGATAGGAGCGCCGGCGCTTCGCGGCCTGGTCCGGGAGGTCAAACCGAAGGACGCATCGGTGCGTCTGCACTGCGTCCGGTGGCTCGGCTTCGCCTGCAATCTCGTTTTGGTCGTTCGGAAATCCGCGTGATTTCCGTCTCCAAACCCATCACTCGACCGGCGCCGGTAATACTGTCGCGGTGGCAGGCGTGATCTCGCGAAAGGACTCGAGCGCTTCTCCCACGCCGGCCTCCCGGATTCTGCGCCCGCGGAAGTAATCGAGGCCTCGGGCGTTCTAGCCCGGTCCAAGATCGCGCGCCCAGACGATTCGTAAAGAGTCGATATCCGGCTCGTTGTAGACCCATTCATCGTGGACAACGTGGCCCGGCAGATATTTCACCAGCACCAGGTGCCTTCCCGGAGCGGCGCCGAGCTTCGCGGCGACCCGGGAGCGTGGCCAAGAAGGGTCGTGACGAATATTGCGGATAACAGGAGCGATCTGGGTGACGGCGTGCTGCAGCCGCTCGGCGGGGATCGGGTTCATCCAAACACCTCTGGCACGGTCTGCTCCAGTAGTTTCATCCCTTTTATACCGTCTGGCAGCTTGTCGGAGAGGAACCGATCGGCCTTGCCCGCAAGTAGGTGGTCCCGCAGTTCGTTCATCCAGGTACAAAAGAACTCCAAGTTATGGAAGACCACCTTGCCCCAGAATGCCACCTTCTCGCTAGCCGCGGCTTCCTGAACAATCGGGGAGTTTGCCAGTTCAGATTGCCAGGCGAAGAACTCGTACTGCTGAAAGTGATATAGGCGACCACTCTGATGGTCCACGACTGTGCGGCACCACTCCAGTCCGTCGAAGGAGTTAGCTCCTACTGAGGCGAGGACGGCGATGGAAAGCGGATTGCCTGTGCCCAGTAGATGGGGGCTGGTAGAAACCGAGCTCGTTCAAGCTTCGGCGGATCAGATGAACCACGCGGGCACGCGCCAGCAGACCATCCCCGAGCTCCCTTTCAGCAACGGCGATCATCGCGGGTTTCAACTCCCGTGTCGCCCGCTTCGTAGCCTCCGGAAGAAGATCTGTTCGGGTCTTTTCGGATAATGGGGTCACGCACCGCGCTCGGAAATGAGTCCTGATGAGTCGGCTTCGGTCCGCTTATGCACGTTTCGACCGTCGCTTGTCCGTAAACGCCCAAACCGTAAAGTTGAGGGCGCCACGAGATTCCTGTCGCGAAATCCCCTTCGCACCAGCGCAAGCGGCCGGGAAGCTCCGCTTCCGGAAGACAGGTCCTTCAACGAACCCGTTCCCGGAATTCGCGGGCAGGCCACCGGGCTATGCCAGCGCATGCCCCACTCAATGCGTTTAATGCGCCAAGTGAACCGCATTTGGGGCTAGGCGAGGTCGATTCGAAAGGTGGCGCCTTTGCCGGGCGCGCTTTCCACCGAGATGCGGCCGTGGTGGTCGCTCACCAGGGATTGCACAATCGCCAGGCCGAGACCGGTGCCGTGCGCCTTGGTGGTGTAGTACGGCGTGAACAGACGCCCGCACTCCTCGGGAGTGAGGCCCTGGCCCGTATCGGAAACCTCCAGGCGCACGCCGCCCTCCAGGGCCATGGTCCGCACCGTGAGAGTTCCGCCCTCGGGCATGGCGTCGATGGCGTTCAGGATGAGGTTGTGCAAGACGCGGGTCATCTGCTCCGGGTCGGCCTGGACGGGGCGCAAGCGCGGGTCGAGCACGGCGTCGGCGCGCACCCGCGCTTGGGCGAGCTGCGGCTCGAACAGCTTCAGGGTGTCGCTCACCAGCTCGTTGAAGCTCACCGGTTGCATTTCGGGGGCGGGCATTTTGGCGAAATCGCTGAACCGCGCGACGATCTGCTTCAGGTTGGCCAGCTCGGCGAGCAGAGTGGCGGCGCCTTCGCGGAAAACTTCGTCGAATTGTTCGGGGTAGCGCTCGCGCGCCCGCTGCATGTTCTCGACGGTGATTTGCAGCGGGAACAGCGGGTTCTTGAGTTCGTGCGCCAGGCGCCGCGCCAGCTCGCGCCACGCCGCCACGCGCTCCGCCTGCACC
>JBAWDI010000416.1:0-1740 GCA_049590695.1 Bryobacteraceae bacterium | reverse complement strand
GCGATCACGGCGTCGAAATCCCCCAGACCTTCGCCGAGGGCATTCTTCGCGGGTCCCTCGATCTCCCAACCAAGGGACTTGAGATGCGCGACGAACCGATCACGGATGGGCCTCACACCGTTACCTTCGCCTCTCCTCTTGCCGCTCTCAGGGTAGATCGTGAACGATCCGCTACCAGGGGGCCATTCGCAAGAGCGCACGGCCTTGTGTATCTGATCTCTCGTCTGCCGCCACTGTCGCGACTTGGCGTACGAGCCAATGCTGATGAGAGTGTGCACGGCGACGATTTTCATCGGGCCCCCCTGTAGAGTTGGCCCAGAAGCCGAAGGGGGTCGAGTCCGAGGGCCTCGGCTACCGATCTGAACTCGATTACGTCAAGCCGCCGCTCGCCGCGCTCGAACTTCGAGACGAAGGATTGGGGTTTTGCGAGCCGCCTCGCCAGCTCAGCCTGGCTCAGGCCGGCCTTCTTTCTTGCCTCGATCAGCAGCGCGCGGAAGCGGTCGTACTCGCGCGTGTGGATGGAACTTGGCACGCAGACCAAGCGTAAACCCAAGTCGGGATATAGCCCAAAACGGGTTTGCGGGCCGCTTCTCTGCCGGAATCGCAACCGGCGCCGACCATTGATCCCTTACTTTGCCCTCTGATCGACGCCACTCAGCGGAAATCGTCGATCATCGTCAGGTTCGATTCGGCACGGTCAATCTGTGCCCAGGCGACCCAGAAGCCATCGAGCGTGAGTGCCAGATCGGGATCGCTGCCGAGTGTGTTCTTATGTTTTGTGCATAACAATTCGTCCTTGAGGCAAACTATTCGACACAAAAGCCCAGCTTATAATTCATCTCCTCACAGTGGCCTAATAATAGCCTATTGCATAACAGGTAGCCAATTACGGGCTTACGGGCGGGCTTACGGGACGCTGGCCGGTGTTTGAGGTTTGGCCACGACATCTTTCTCCAGCGCCAGGTAACCGCAGGCCACCACCACCAGGAACATGGTGAGCACTTCGCTGTCGCCCAGGTTGTACTCGAAGAAGCCCTCCGCCATGATCGCCAGCACCATGGCGATGCCGCCGTGCAGCAGGAACCTTCGATCGTCACGGCCGGGCGGCAGCGCGCGAAGTCCCTTCCAGAAGTCGAACACAATCTGAAACAGCATCCACACCATAATCAGCATGGTGGGGATGCCACGCTCGGCGGCGTACTGCAAATAGATGTTGTGCAGGTGCCCGTACCATCCCTCCGGCAGCGGGCGCGGGACATCGGGTGGCACCCATTCCTGGAAGTGGTATTTCACCCCTTCCGGTCCGAGGCCCAGCCACGGATGTGCTTCGATCATGCGGATGCCGGTGCGCCAGGTGACCATGCGGAACTGGTTGGAATCGACCTTCTGCGGCCGGACAATGGATGTGAAGCGCTCGCGGATGACCGGGGGTGAGACCACAAACACGAGGAGGATCGCCGCTGGGACCAGCAGCGTCATCCAGCGCCGCCAAAACCAGACGAGGTAAAGACCCGCCACCGCCGTGCCGATCCAGACGGCGCGGGTGTCCGCCAGCAGCACGGCCATGGCGATCAGCGCGGCGCACATCAACCAGGCCCAGGTCCGCTTACGCGTGCCGGCGAAAAACAGGAAAGCGCCGAGCATGATGAGGGCGAACATTTCCTCGGCCGAGTAGGTGTTCCAATGGCTGGTGAAGCCGGTGATGCGCTCGCCGACGTAGAAATCGTAGGAGCCACGGCC
>JBAWDI010000415.1:0-2797 GCA_049590695.1 Bryobacteraceae bacterium | reverse complement strand
GGGTCAGCCCGTTCGCCGCAATGGTGATCTCCACCGTCTGCTCGCCGAAGTCACTCTCGCTGTAGCAGCCACTGAATAGCCGCAATACCTGGTTCGCGCTGGTGCGCATCGGTGCGTGAGAGGGCTGAAGGCGGTTGAATCTACCCATCACGGCGAAATCGAGTTGACCTCGGATGCAGCGCCAGAGCGTCCGCCGCCGGTCCCGGTCGACGCCATGCCTTGTGAAATAGCGGCCAGTTTCGAGTTCCTTCTCCGAGTAGCCGGTAAACATGCCGAGGCTGAGCGCGGGTACTGCCGATCGCAGGTCCTGTAGCAACTCCGCCAGATCGTCGGCCTGTTGCATTGGTTCACCGCCCGAAAAGGTGACGCCATCAAGTACGTGCTGGCGGTGCCAGTGAAGCACTTCTGCGAAAATTGCCTCAATTGCGAGATCGGGCCCGTGAAAAGCGTGGCTCCAAGGATTGAAACAGCCGGCGCAGTTCAAGTTACAACCCTGGACGAAGACAACGCACCGCAAGCCTGGTCCGTTGGCACGGCTTGCGGGCATGATCGCGTGAACCAGCATGGCATGGCCTCACTGATTTCCCTGCTGGAGCTGCTGACCACGGCCGCGGTTGTAGTATTCGGGCTTCCGGCGTTCGGATAAGACTCGATCACCACCCCTGAAATCATCCATCACCTTGCCGCAGGTGTTATCGGCGAAGCCTTCCAGGTCGATTTTGCTGGTCCCATCCGGTTCCAGCGTGACGGTAATCAGTTTCTGTTGCATCGTTCACCTCGCAGCAAACTGGAGCCGAATCTGGAGACCCTCGGGCGTTTGCACAACCTCGCGCCCGCGGAATACATATCCCTTGGCCTTGGCATCCACCAGCGTCTGCTGTTCCTTGTATGCCTGGTGCACTCGGCCCAGCCACTTCTCGTCGAAGCCGATTCCGCGGTCGTATTCGCTCAGCACTGCCCCGAAGGTGCCATCCGGTTTGCGCACGAATCCGATGTCATTGGACGCATCTCCGATCTGGACGCGCCTGATGATCACGTGCGCCCGTTCCGGCCGTTCGCGCCCCTCGTACCCGACCAACGCGGCGCCGTCCGCGTGGATCTCCGGCTTATAGCCGAGCCCGGCCAATGCTGCCACCAGGTAAGCCTGGTTGCGGACAGTTGTGGCGATTTCAGCATATTTCGACATGGTGCCCTCCCTGTTGGTCGCCGTCGTTACCGTTCATCGAGTGCCCGGAACGCCCGCCCCTTCGGCGTTGACGCGTTCCTGTTGTATTCGTAGACGCCCGGATGCGACGCGCTCAAATACTTCCCTGACGATTGCTGACGGAGGCTTTCGATTTGGTCCGCGGCCGACCTGGCAATCGGAACTATGTATTCCGCCGATTGCCGGAGTGACATGCGAAGCCGGTAAGCCTTGCGGCAGCACTCCTTGATTTCCGCGCCGGTCCAGTTCTCGTCATGAGGCCGATCGTCCTGTACGGCGTATTTCGAGGTATAGATCTGCCAGATCGCCTCGCGCTCGTCTGCGGCCGGGAGATCGAAGAAGAAGGTGCCCAACGTGAAGCGCCGGCGCAGTTCGGGCGGAAGTGAGCCGATGGAGTTGCAGGTTGCCAGCCAAAGACTTCGGCCTCCCGATACAGCGTCGATAATGCTCAGGGCGCCACGCAGGCGCTCCCCCGAGCTGCCAATGATCCCATTCTTCATGGCGCTCAGATCGAATGCGATCGTTGGGATTCCTGCCGTGTTTCCGGTGGCCTTCGCGATCATGCTTTTTGCCGTCCCGGGCGGCCCGATCAGGATACAGCCGTCCGCCTCGCGGTTCTGCATCCACGTAAGGATCGTTCCGGTCATCTCGGTCGTCACGCCCGAAAGATCGGTCCCGGTGCCCGCGAATGCCTTCTCGATCTCATCGCAGAAGACCACAACCCGTGGCGCCTCTGCGCCATCCAGCACCGACTGCAGGAACGCCTTCACGTTGGCGCATCCGCCCACGTCCGTGAAGCCCTCGCCTCCGCGCCATACCGTGAGCCCCGGCGCCTGTTCGATGACCTGGCGCTTCCGTTCCCAGAGCTGGTCGTGGTCGAGTCCGCGTTTGGATAGCGACATCGCCACCACCTGTTCGGCAGGAAACGCCGCCAACCCAAGCAGCGCGTCAACGGCACGGCTCTCATCGTCCGTAGTCGGCGCCGCCAATTTCGCGTTGTCGAACGTCATCCGCACAATCGCCCGCAAATCGTCGTGGGATGGTAGCGGCTCGTCGATGACCAGGACATCTTGCGTAAGCTCCTGCGGGAGGACGCTGCCCGGCGGGGTCACCAGCACCAGCACCGCCCCGACGGCCTTCAGAGTGTCCCGTAAGTTCCACAGCCCCTGGACGATGACGGGGTCTTGCCAGAGGCGCTGCGGGTTCGCATAGAACATGACCGCGTCGTCGCCCAGCTTTGCCGCGACGGATAGCGCATCGGCCGGACCTACGGTCTCGGGATTACGTTCCCCGATGATTGAGTCGAGCATCTTCTTGCCCGGGCCGTTCACCGCCGACAGGCCTGTCATGATTTCCCACGACAAAAGGGACGAGGCGTCTGCGTTGCCGTTCAGGCTTCGCGTTGTCAACGCAATCGCGCTGCCCGGATCTGCTGTGCGGATCGAGACCAGCGGTGTTGACGCGCGCCGGGCGGCCCGTAGTGCAGCCAAAAACTCTTCGGTATTCCGGATCATGTGAATTCTCCTGGTTCTTCAAAATCGGCAAGCTGGCGGCCTGCACCACGTGGAGGAGGGATTTTGGAGGGTGCAAGGA
>JBAWDI010000414.1:0-10321 GCA_049590695.1 Bryobacteraceae bacterium | reverse complement strand
CTCGCGTCCCTACCGCGACCCTACGAGCGGCGCGTCCGGCCCGGTTGCCCCGCGGTGTTCGTTGTAGGGGCCGGGCGGCCCAGAGGGCACCCCGCGGTCCCGGCGGCAGGATCTTACTTGTACCGGTATACCTTCACCTTCTGGATGCCCTTCTCGCCGGCCGTGAGCCGTACGCCGCTGCCGGACTGGTTCATGGCCGCCACCGTCACCATGTCGTACCGCAACACCGAATCGTCGCCGCCCAGAATGTGGTTGCGGACCCACTTGCCGTTTTCGAACACCCCCGACTCCTGCCAGGCGAGTCCGGCGATGGGCGGCCCGGGGGTATGGGGCGTAAACGTGACCTGGAGGTTGTTTCCGGCCATCAAGTACTCGCCGGGCCCCTCCAGCATGAAGATGCCGTAACCGGTGAGGTCGGGCACCACATTGTACGTGCGGGGATCGCGTTGCAGGGTAACGTCCAGGAAGTAGTCCCCCAGCTTGATCCGCATCTCCGGATTCTGCTTGTTCACCGACGCCGCGGCGATGGTGCCCTGGCTCTGGTGATCGAGAATGAAGGGGGCGAGCTGTCCCAGGGTCGCATAGGCCATGGGAAGCGGCCGCGCCTCGATCTGGGGCAGCCCGCGCGTTCCCTCCTGGAAAAAGTCGGGACCTTCCACCGCGACCCGCCCCATGGAGTCGACGCCCATGGTCGAGGCGCCGATGGCGTTATGCGCCCCGATGGCGTAGAAGGCGTTGGCGGCGCCGCGGATGTCGCCCGGCGACTCGGGCACGAACAGCGTGTTCCCCGACCGGCTGTACATACCCGACAATTCGACGAAATTGGGCAGGTAGATGTCCGGGCACAGCAGGTCGATGTGTGGGCCGCCCGCGCGCCAGATGTCGTGCATGTGGGCTTGCGGACCGCCGCTCGGATAATCGCCGGGTACGTTGTCGGTGGGCTGGACGATCCAGGCGTTTACGTACATCGGAATGTTGTATTCCTTCTTGCCGGCCTCCGCCACGTGGTCGATGTAGCGCGAGTAATTCCAGCCCATGAAGATTTCGTCCGCTTTGCCGGGGCCTTTGCCGAACACCTCTTCCCACGTTCCGGAGCTCTGGAAGCCAGTCGCCTCCCAGATCTTGCGGAACTCGGGCAGCAGGTTGTCCTTGTTCTTCTGGAGATAGTCCATCAACTCCTTGGGGACCGGTTTGGCGAAAGCCGCATTGCCCAACGGAGAGCGGTCGCGCGAGTCGCCAATGAGACCGACTTCGTTCTCCAGTTGGACCATGATGACGCGGTGGGTTGTGTCCACCTCGCGCACGTGGCGCATCAGGGCCGCGAAGGCGCGGGCGTCGGCTTCCCAGTTGTTCTCCGCGAGGGTTGAAAGCACCTCCACGGACTTCCCGTCGGTGATCTGGGCGCGCGGGAACCGCTCCTGGTTGGCCTTCACCCAAGGCGGGGCGAAGCTGGAGAGCCCGTTCTTCCAGCTCGCGAACCAGAGCCACGCGATGCGCACGTTGTTCTGCCGGGCGTTCTCAATGGCCGCGTCCGCGATGCTGAAATCGTACTTGCCTTCCTCGGGCTCGAGCCAGTTCCAGGCCATGCCCGTCAGGACGGTGTTCAGTTGAACCCGCTTGGCCAGCATGGGCCACACCGTCTTCATGTACTCCAGGTTGGAGGAGATCGTATTATTCAGTTCGCCGGAGAGAGCGAGAAAGGGTCTGCCGTCCACAATGAGTTGTGTGGCCAAGCCACGCTTCTCCAAATGGGGGATGCTGGGATCGGCGGCCGGGGCTTGCGCGTACAGCGGCGCCAGGGCGCAGAGGATGACACAGGGGAAAAGGGTTCGTAGTTTCATAGTCGTGCGAGATTGTATCATCCGGCGGGGGTGGGTAGCTCACCCCGTCAAGACCCGTGAGTCATGCTGCGACCGTTCGCCGCCGCACCTGTTTCTCGATGGTCTTCAACGACTTGTGCCGGGTCAGAAGCAATTCGTAGTCCCTCTGGATATTCATCCAGAAATCGGCGCTCGTGCCGAAGTGCCGCGCCAGACGCAAAGCTGTATCGGCGGTGATCCCGCGGTGCTCGTTGACGATCTGGCTGATGCGGGTGACCGGTACGTGCAGTTCCAGAGCGAGGCCGTTGATCGAAATTCCCAGCGGCTTCATGAACTCTTCACGGAGCATTTGGCCTGGGTGAACCGGAGGACGGGTGATATTCCAGCCGCCTTCAGGACGCATGATGCTCATATCTTCGCTCCCTCCATTTAGTGGTAATCGACAATTTCCACATCGTAAACGCCATCGCTCTGCCATCGGAAACAGATGCGCCACTGATCGCTGATGCGAATACTATGCAACCCGGCCCGATCTCCTTTTAGAGCCTCCAACCGGTTCCTCGGAGGCGCATTCAGTTCATCGAGTGTAGCGACCGAATCGATCTGGACCAGTTTGCGCACCGCTACGCGGGCGATCGAGTTCCAGCGGCGGCTCATTCCGGTCTCGAAGAGCGCCCTGGTTTGCTTGTCCGCGAAGCTCTTGATCACGCCTTTTTCATTGTATAACGGTTTCCGTTATACCACCGAGCCAGGCCGCGCTATTCTATCTGGATTCCAACATTCTGGTTCGGGCGGCGACCAGTCCGCGCGGACCGGCGTTACGGCTATTGGACATCATTCTCGGCGCTCACACTTTGGTTCTGTCGCGGTTCATTCTCGAAGAGGTCGAACGCGTCCTGCTCTATCCGAGGATACAGGCGCGATACCGGATTACGACCGCCGAAGCGGCGCGTTTTGCGGAGAATCTGGCCGATGCGGCAGATTTGGTTGAGCCGGTGATCGACAGGGCGGTGATCCTGTCCGATCCCGCCGACGATCCTGTCCTATGCACGGCGGTGGATGGCAGGGCCGACATCCTCTGCACTCAGAACATCCGACACTTCGCCACAGCGGAGGTCCGGAGCTTCTGCGCCGAACGCGGGATTCGCGTCATGACAGACCTGGAGGCTCTGCGCCACCTGTTGTAGCGCGGAAAAGCCATTGCTTGACCTGCCACATGTCAGCAATGGGCGTTACACGGCCAAGTGCCCACCACTTTCCGTAACGCTTCACGTCCACAACCAGTTCCAGCCCCTTGGGGCCCTCTGGGATGCGGTGTTCACGGGCGCGTTGTCACCGTGCTGGCAAGGTCTCTCCGATGTGGACAGCGATCTGCGCGGCCATGGATGGATCTGAATTGGCCAGGATCGCGACTACGTATCCCGAGCGCGGGTAGATTCTCAACTCACCGTTCATTCCAGGCGCCCCTCCGCCGTGACCGAACCATGAAGCAGCACTGGGGTTGCGATTATTGGACTCTTTGACAAAGAAGCCATAACCGTACCTGATACCTGGGCCAGCGGCGGCGACGACTCGCCCTTGAGTGACTTGGTCAGTGTAGAAGCGGTCCAAGAGGCGATGGTTTAGCAACGCTTCACCGAACCGCAGAAGATCATCGACGGTGGAGTAGCCTCCTCCAGCGGAAGTGCCGCGCGGCGGAAGCGTATCGGTATTACGTCGCAGCGCCCCGCCGCCGGTCCGCGTGTAGCCAACCGCGATATCGGGCGGCGTCTTATCCTCCGGCGGTGAATCCGTGGACTTCATGCCGGCGGAGTCGAAGATCTGCTCACGGATATAGTCGTAATAGCTCTGTCCTGAGACTCGTTCTACGATCAGCCCTAACAAGATGAAGCCATAGTTGCTATAGCGAAATTTCGATCCCGGGGGGAACATCAAGGGCCGTCTCCCGAAGAGCACCACGTAATCGCTGAGGCGCTTCAGTTCCGAGCGGTGCAAGTTGAACTCCGGTCCGAAGATATCGCCCGTTCCGGCCGTGTGAGTCAGCAACTGCTCTACCGTAACACTCCCGGCGGGTTGATCGGCGAGGTCGCGGACGTGCTTCTTCACCGGATCCGAGAACCGCAATTTCCCGCGCTGCGCCAACTGCGCGATCGCGACCGCCGTGAACATCTTGTTCATGGATGCAATGCGAAACTTGGTATCTGGAAGGTTAGGGAGCCTCTTTTCACGATCGGCCAATCCGTAGGCCTTCCGAAATACGGCCTGTCCATTTCGAGCAACCAGAACCGCTCCAGCGAAGAAGTCGTGACTGGTCGCTTCCTCGATTTCCTTTTGCCATTTCGGGGTGCTCGGCTGTTCCGCCGCACTTCTGCGAGCGCCTGGCGGCAGGGGTGATTGCGACCAGAGAAGGCCCGCAAAGAACACCAATACCGAAGTAACTGCTCTCATTTGTTGTAGAACCTTAGCCGATATGTTACTCCATCCGGCAGGTGAAGGCGCCCGGCCTCGCCGTCAGTCAGCCGTAAGGCTGTCCACCTGCGCGGGAATTGCAGTTCCGGAAGACTGCTCGGCGTCCGCAGCCATATCACAGCCATGCCGGTTCTGGTCGAAACACGGCGTTACCGGAAACTGGCTCGGCACTTGAGCGTGTAATCCCTATTCGCGGAAGCGCCCTGCGGACCGCCCCACATCCTCTACCCCGCTTCTCCCTCAAGCGGCTTGTACCCACTCCGCAGCATCACCTCGCGCGCCGCGCCCACCGCCTCCGGCAGCACGTAGAAAAACGCGCCCACCCGCACCGCCCGAAAGAGCACGCCGCCGCGATATTCGTCGGCCTCCACGCCGTAATCCACGCCGGCTGCCGTGAAAATGGATTCCAGACGCAGGGCGTGCCTCAGCTTTTTCGCGATGTAGATCAGGACCGGCTCTTTTCCTTCGAAATATGATGGTTCTTGCTTCATGCGCGCGTTCCCCCAGTGTAACCGGGTTGCGCCGGGCGCGCGAGGCTGTTAGAGTCGAAAGCGGCAAGCACCTCAACCTCATGCCTCCACCTGTCCTCAGCCGCGAGGAGGAACTTCACTGGCTGGCGCTGAGACTGATCTCCGGTCTCGGCGCCAGAACATCCGCAAAACTGCTGGACCGCTTCCGGACTCCGCAGGCCATCTTCCGCGCCTCGCGCACGGAACTGGAGGCAGCCGGGGTGAGCGGCGCGGTGGCGCAGTCCATCGCCAGCGGATGCACCTTCGAAGACGCCGTCGCCCAGCAGGAAAAGATGGCGGAGACCGGAACCGTGGTGGTGACCATGGGCGACGCCCGCTATCCGCAGCCGCTGCGCGAGATCTTCGATCCGCCCATTCTGTTGTTCGCGCGCGGGCGAGTGGATCTGTTGCAGTCCATCGTCCTGGGTGTGGTGGGGACGCGTCGCCCCACGCCCTACGGGCTGGCCGTCACCGAGCGGCTCTCCTCCGACCTGGCGCACGCGGGCCTGACCATCGCCAGCGGCATGGCGCGCGGCATCGATTCAGCGGCGCATAAAGGCGCTCTGGCGGTGGGCGGCGACACCATCGCCGTGCTCGGCTGCGGCGCCGATGTGGTGTATCCTTCGGAAAATCGCAAGCTCGCGGCGGAACTGGCGGTGAAGGGGCTCATCGTTTCGGAATTCCCCATGGGGACCGTGGCCTTTCCGCAAAATTTCCCCATCCGCAACCGCATCATCAGCGGCATCAGCGTCGGGGTGCTGGTGGTGGAAGGCGCGCAGTATAGCGGCTCGGCCATCACCGCCAAGCTTGCCATGGACCAGGGCCGCGAGGTCTTCGCCGTCCCCGGCAACATCACTTCCAAGCTGAGCTGGGGGCCGAACCTCTTGATCAAGCAAGGCGCCCGGCTGGTGCAGGACTGGAACGACGTGGTCGCCGAGCTTCCCGCTGAATCCCGCCGGCATCTAATCGATAGAGGACGGGAACGGATCCTGGCGGAAGGCGGTGCAACTCCCCAGGCGGCGCAGGCGTCCTTATTACCGGGTGCTCCCCCGGAACTGGGCGAAGCCGCCCGGCGCGCTCTTGAAACCCTGCAGGTGGACGTTCCCGTGCATCTCGACGAGCTGCTTGAAAAGGTGGGAGATACCTCGCCTTCCGAGCTGATCGCCGCGCTCTTCGAGCTGGAGATGCTGGGCCTGGTGAAGCAACTGCCGGGCAAGAACTTTGTTAAAGTGTGGTAGGTCTAGGTCATCTGGGTCATTCTGAAAGTTTCATATGCCAAAGGCTCTCGTAATCGTGGAGTCGCCTGCAAAGGCGAAAACCATCAACAAGTATCTCGGTAAGGATTATGTAGTCAAAGCCTCGCTCGGCCACATCAAGGATCTTCCCAAGCGAGACCTGGCGGTGGACGTCGACCACGGTTTCGAGCCGCGGTATGAGGTCATCGAAGGGAAGCGGAAGCTCATTGCCGATTTGAAACAGACCGCCCGAAGGGTGCAAGAGGTGTACCTGGCGGCCGACCCGGACCGCGAGGGCGAGGCCATCTGCTATCACCTCCAGGAGGAACTTGCGGACAAAAAGAACGGTCCGCGTTTTTACCGGGTGATGTTCAACGAGATCACCAAGAAGGCCGTGCAGAGAGCCTTCGAAGTGCCGGGGCAGGTGAATATCGACCTGGTGGATGCGCAGCAGGCCCGGCGCGTGCTCGACCGGCTGGTGGGCTACAAGATTTCCCCCTTGCTGTGGGACAAAGTCCGGCGCGGCCTTTCCGCCGGCCGCGTGCAGACGGTGGCGCTGCGGCTGGTGGTCGAGCGCGAGCGCGAAATCCGCGCGTTCCTGAAGAAGGAATACTGGACCATCGATGTGGACCTCGCGGCCAGGAAGCCGCCGCTGCTCACCGCGCGCCTCATCAAGCAGAACGACGAGACGCCGGAGGTCGGCGCGAAAGAGACCGCCGACGGCATCGTGGCGCAGCTTGAAGGCGCCGATTACGTCGTCAAGTCCGTGGGCACGCGCGAGAAGAAGCGCAACCCGGTGGCCCCCTTCATCACATCCACGTTGCAGCAGGAATCCTCGCGCAAGCTGCGCTTCAGCGTAAAGCGCACCATGATGCTGGCGCAGCGGCTCTACGAAGGCGTGGTGATCGGCAAGGAAGGCGCGGTGGGCCTCATCACCTACATGCGCACCGATTCCACGCGCGTCTCCGACGACGCCGTCAGCGATGCGCGGCACTACATCGCGGAACGCTACGGCCGGGAGTTCCTGCCGGATTCGCCCAACATCTACAAATCGAAGAAGGCCGCGCAGGACGCTCACGAGGCCATCCGCCCCACTGACATGGCGTTCGCGCCGGAGGTCGTCGAGAAGTATCTGGCCGAGGACGAAATGAAGCTCTACCGGCTGGTTTGGAACCGCTTCGTGGCGTGCCAGATGATGCCGGCGCTTTACGACCAGACCACCATCGACGTGGCGGCCAAGGGAAAGAACGGCGCCGACTACCTGTTCCGCGCCACCGGTTCGGTGCTCAAGTTCGAAGGCTTTTTGAAGGCCTACCAGGAAGGCAAGGACCAGGCCGACGAGGAAGACGAGGAGCTGCGGCACCGGCTGCCGGCGGTGGTCGAGGGTGAGCGCCTGCGCTTCCGCGCCATCAAGCCCGAGCAGCACTTCACCGAGCCGCCCCCGCGCTACAACGAAGCCACGCTGGTGAAACGCCTGGAGGCCGATGGCGTCGGCCGCCCCTCCACCTACGCTTCCATCCTCTCCACCATTCAGGAGCGCGAGTACGTGGGCAAGGAAGGCGGCCGCTTCGTGCCCAGCGAGCTGGGCATGGTGGTGACCGACCTGCTGATCGAGAGCTTCGACGACATCTTCGACGTGACCTACACGGCGCGCATGGAAGAGGAGCTGGACGAAATCGAGGAAGGCAAGCTCGACTGGCGCGCCTCTATTGCGGAATTTTACGAGCGCTTCGACAAAGACCTGAAGCATGCCGAAGAGCACATGACCGACATCAAGCGGATGGAGAAGCCCACCGACTTGACGTGCGAGAAGTGCGGCAAGCCCCTGGTGATCAAGTGGGGCAAGCACGGCAGCTTCATCGCCTGCACCGGCTATCCCGAGTGCACCTACACGCGCGAGCTCACGGTGGACCTGCCGGACGTCGACAAGGCCGACTTATCGGAGCAGGCCGACGAGGAGTACTGCGAGAATTGCGGCCGCCCGATGGTGCTGAAGAAGGGCCGCTTCGGCACGTTCTACGCGTGTTCGGGATACCCCGACTGCAAGACCACCAAGCCCATCGGCGGCCAGCAGAAGAAGCCCGACCAGCCGCTCGACGAGAAGTGCCCCCAGTGCGGCAGCCAACTGGCGCTGAAGACCGGCCGCTTTGGCGAGTTTACGGCGTGCAGCAACTACCCCACCTGCAAGTACGTGAAGCAGAAAACCATCGGGGTGAAATGCCCGGAGTGCTCGGAAGGCGAGATCAGCGAGCGCCGTTCGCGCAAGGGCAAGACTTTCTACGGCTGCAACCGGTATCCGGACTGCAAGTTCGTGGCCTGGGCCAAGCCGGTGGCCCAGAAGTGCCCCCAGTGCGGCAGCCCCTACATGCTGGAGAAGTGGCTCAAGGCCGGCCCCATGTGGCAGTGTCCCAACCCCGAGTGCAAACACAAGCAGCACGCGCCGCAACCGGCGGTGGCGTAACTGTAAAAAGGGGACAGACGCATTTTCCTGGATGGAAAATGCGTCTGTCCCCTTTTTCCGCGCCGGCGGTAACATGGGACGAGTAGGCTGGAGGCTGATTGTGCGAGTGTTCAAGTGGAGCAAGATGTACGCGGTCTTTA
Organism: Bryobacteraceae bacterium; assembly: GCA_049590695.1. GTDB lineage: Bacteria > Acidobacteriota > Terriglobia > Bryobacterales > Bryobacteraceae > Fen-178. Next base: position 1,687 of record JBAWDI010000414.1, on the reverse strand, counting down.
TCCCCGATCTCGACGCCGAACACCAGAGCATATTCCGGCTGGCGGCCGAGCTGCACCAGGCGGTTGTGGGAGGCGCGCCGGCGGTCCAGGCACGGGCCATTCTGCGCGAATTGATCGCCAGCGAAGAGGATCATTTTGCGCACGAGGAGCGCCTGATGCGTGCCACGCACTATCCTGCTTTGGCCTGGCACAGAGGGCAGCATGACACGGTGCGCAAGAGGGTGAAGGAATTCGCGCCGCGCATCGAGGAGGGCGAGGGCCAGGCGGCGCTTCTGCTGCTCGAGTTCCTTTCCGGCTGGCTCCGGAACCATGTCCGCCTGGCCGATTGCATGATGGCCGCCCACGTGCGGAACTACGATCGGGCGCACGCCGTCCTGGCGTCGTAACCATGCGGGGAAGCTGGTGGGTGGCACTGGGCGCGCTTCCGTGCCTGATGCTCGCGGCGTGTTCGCCGCCCAACGAGAGCAAGAAGGCGGAGGCGCCCGCCGCCGCGAAAGACGTGCCGCCCCCGGCCGTGTTCCACGTGAACCTGGACACTTCTAAAGGGCCGGTCGTGATCGAAGTGCGCCGCGAGTGGGCGCCGCGCGGCGCGGACCATTTCTATGAGCTGGTGAAGACCGGCTTCTACGACGGCAACCGCTTCTTCCGCGTGGTGCGCAATTTCGTGGTGCAGTTCGGCATCAGCGGCGATCCACAACTCAACCGGTTATGGGCTAGCGCCAACCTGCCCGACGACCCCGTCAAGCACAGCAACGTCAAGGGCACGCTGACGTACGCCCAGTTGGGGCCAAACAGCCGCACCACCCAGTTGTTCATCAACCTGAAGGACAACAAGAGCCTGGATCGGCAGGGCTTCGCGCCCATCGGCAAGGTGATCTCCGGCATGGACACGGTGGAGCGGTTGTACAGCAGCTACGGCGAAATGGCGCCGCGCGGACAGGGCCCCGATCCCTCGCAAATCGAGGTGCAGGGCAATGCCTACCTCGAGGACCATTTTGCGCGGCTGGACTATATCCACAAAGCCACGATTCAGTGATATAGTAGTGAAGACCCCGACCCCGTCGAGAAGGGGACCAGGAAGTCATCAATACAGGGTCAAACTTGAACGACGCGGCCCGGCGGGACAAAACCTCCCGCCGGGTTTTTTTTGCAATTGCGGCCCCGGCACGCAACTCTCAGTGCGATGGGTCTTTTCCGCGCGTGGCCTGGACGCCCTTCAAGATCGCAAGGCCCAAGAGCACAATGGCACCCACTGCGATCCAGTGCGCGGCGACATGCAGGATCACGGCTCCATAGATGAGGCCGCCGATCAATATCAAGAAGCCGACAATGTATATTGCGAATGACATGGCTGTACCTTCCACCAGACAGTGCACCTTGGGGACCAAAGCCGAATGCATGCGCCGACAAGGTGGAAACCTAGGTTCCGGCCGGTTGTGATGTGCAAGTCCTGCCGTCCGGAAGGCAGGAATTGCTGCAAGCTCAGGAGCTGTAAAGAAATCGGTTGGCAGGCGGAAGCGCCCAATGCCACTTAAACAAGCCTGGTATGGTGCGACGCAGGAAATGCGCCTGCGCTCGATCCGTGGAGCGACCTTTCAGGTTGCCACGTCGGCGTCCGTGCCGACGTTCTTCGGGGAATGCCGGTAGGAATACCGGCATGGCAGGCGAAACGCCTGCTCCACGGTGC
>JBAWDI010000413.1:0-3254 GCA_049590695.1 Bryobacteraceae bacterium | reverse complement strand
CCCACAGGCCGGGCGGGCCGCGGCGCCCCTGGAGCAGGCGGACGAGGAATGATGGGCAACTCGGCCTTTACCGATATGATGCTCACGGACTTGATCCCGATGATCGAGAAGACCTACCGCGCGCTTCCCGGACGCGAGAACCGTGCCATGGCCGGACTCTCGATGGGCGGAATACAGACCCATACCACCACTATGGCCCACCTCGATAAGTTCTCCTACATCGGCCTGCTGAGCGGAGGCAGCATCGCCATGTCGGAGGTCAACGACCACCCCGATTTCAAGAAGCAGGTCAAGGTGGTGTTCTTCAGCAACGGAAGCGTCGAGAACGGCGCCGCCAGCAAAGCAAACGCGGAGGACCTGAAGAAAGCTGGTATCAATGCCGTGTTTTATGAATCCCCGCGGACCGCTCACGAGTGGCTGACCTGGCGGCGGAGCCTGCACGAGTTCGCACCGCTGCTGTTCAAGTGACGTCGTCTCCTGTACGGCGGGCGCAGACCCCTGGAGCGGAGCCGTTCCGCCCCGCTCGGGTGTGCGCCCGCTGAGACCTCCCGGTAAACGCACGCCGATGCGAAGCGCGTGGCGACACGCCTGCCAGAGGCCGCGGGTGATGCCTTGCCTCCGCTTGTCTGGCGCAATTTCGAGAAGGCTTTCAACCGGAACGAGGTCCGCCGTCAACCCCGCGCCCTTGGTGCGACCGGCCCCATCCGCCTTCCCCACCGGCCTTTGTCGGCGCCGGCAAACCGGAAACCCGAATCAGTTCTGAGGCGATGCGGCGAACCCCATCTCAGCGAGCAGCCGCTGGAATCCATCTACGGCGTGATGAACAAGGCGGTCCGGCCGCTATCGATCTGCTGAAGACGCCGATGGATTTCTTCCCGCCAGGCTTGTTCCGCGCCAGCGTCGACCGCTTGATCCAGACTGCTAATCACAGAGTCGATCAGCGCAGCGCGGACTTCAGGCGACAGGGCCAGCGCGTCTCTTAGCACTTCTGCCGCATCCCGTTCCATGAATCCATTCTATTGCCGGTCGCCCATTGCACGTACCCATCGTTGGCGGGATTTGTCCGGCTCTTCACCGCCTCTTCATCGTCATCACCGTCACCGACAGCTTCGGAAACTCGTACCGAATCTCGTCTCCAGTCACCGCCAGAGTCGAAGCCACAGGCCGAATCGTGTCCGGGTGGTCGCCCGAATTCTCCGTGGCTAGTGAGTCGGCCGCCAGCGTGTCCACCTGTGCCTGGGCGGCGGCGGAGAATCCCTGAAGCCGCAGCGTCGCCGGAATCGCGTTCTTCGTATCGCGGTTGGCGACGAAGAGAACCAGATCGCCGTTGGTCGAGTTCTTAGTTGCCAGCACGTCCAGATAGGGAACATCCGGAACCTCGGGCATGCTGGTCAGCCCGTTGTGAACGTCATAGTGGCGAACCTGGGTTTCGGTGGCCACCACCGTGTCCCCGGCGCGATGCGAGTACAGCCAGAACATCCAGGCTTGCGGACTGGTCCACACGCGGCCTTGCGACTTGCGGATGACTCCCATCAGGCCCGACATGCTGGATATGGGCACAAAATCGGCGTGAGACAGCAGCATGTTCATCCAACCCGCGCCGATAACGGCTCCGCCCATGTTGCCCGAGGACGGCATCCCGGTGCCCGCGCCGCCTCCCCAGCTCCATTCCGTGTAGGCCAGCCCCACCCGGCCCTTCGTCACCGGGTCCGCGTCGATCTGCGCCTTGATAGGCTTCAAGAGGTTCGTCATCCCCACCGGGATGGCCACAGCGATCGCTGCCTGTGCGTCGGCATCCGGTGGCTTGGCCACAGTCTGATTGAGCCGCACGACGTAGTGGACGCTGAGATAGCTCATATCCTTGCCGGCTTGCTTGACGAGGGCCCCGGTCCAGGCCGGAGTGAAATCCGCACCGGGGCCACAGGCAACCAGCATCGCGCCAGGGAGAGCTTGCTTGCGCACCACCGGGTAGAATTCCAGGTAACGGGCGGCATTGCTCGTGGGCGTCTGCCATCCCACCTGGTCGTCTCCCCAGAGCTCGTTCCCTAGTTCCCAGATGGTCGGCGGATACGGATCGCGATGCCCATTGGCCGCGCGCCGTGCGCCTTCGGGCGTGGCCGGCGCGCCGTTCACGTACTCCACCCATTTCCGGGCTTCTTCCTTGGTGCCGCTTCCCAGGTTCATGCAGATCATCGGCTGCGCTCCCACCAGCCGGCACAACGACATAAATTCATCGGTCCCGAAGTCGTTGTATTCCATCCCTCCCCAAGCCCGATCCAACAGCGTGGGGCGCTTGTCCTGGGGTCCTACGCCGTCTTCCCAATGATAGGTGCTCATGAAGTTGCCGCCCCACCGGATCAGGGAAAAGTTCATTTCCTTGGCGGCCTTGATCACCTCCGGATCGAAGTATCCTTCCACTGCGTCGGCGGGGAAGAGCCGGATCATATCCAGGGAAATGCGGCGATCGCCGGTGATCGACACCGCGAAATCCACCAGCTCATGCGACTTGACGGCCCCGGCTGGTAGACTCAGGCGGAACGGCAGCTTGGTCCATTTCCCGCCATCCGGCACCTGGACCTCGGTGGAAGCCAGAATCGTGTCGGGCTTGTTGCGGGCCCGGAAGCTCACCATCAAGCGTACCGGCCCCTCCATCGACGAGGCGAACAGGGACCCCGTATACTCCAGTTCCCGATGAACCGGCAGGTAGATGCCCTGGCGGATTCCGGCCTCCTCGGTGGTGATCGTGGGCCGCCCTCTGATCCCCTTCGGCTCCGGGTGCGGCAGCCCAATCAGGTAGAGATAGCGATTGGAATTGGCCGCCCCCGCGCCGAAACGCGACTCATACCGCTTCCCCACATCTCGCAACGCCTGCCAGGGCAGCGGCAATCCCATGGTCAGGGAGTTGGCGAACGCCGGATCTGAAAACCGCGCATTCAGCGCCGGCAAATAGCCGTGGTAGTCCTCCAGGCTTGGGTTGTCGAGAAGTTGGGCCGACATACCCTCGAAAACCCCCTTCTCCGTATAGATCCCGTACACCGTTCGAGGAATCCGGAACGAGCTCTGCTGCCCGGCGCGGATGTCGATAACTGCTTCGGGTTTGTCGGTGCGCACGTAGCTCGCGAGCGATTGCGCGGCCAGACCTCCTACAACGAGGAAGAACGCCGTCGGCATCTTCGTTTTCATCGCAATAACTCCTCCTGACCAGCATCGATTGTACACCGATACCGCCCGCATCGGAGCCGTTTGTCTCATTG
>JBAWDI010000412.1:0-2271 GCA_049590695.1 Bryobacteraceae bacterium | reverse complement strand
CGTCCGGATAATCCGGGGCCAGAGTGGATGCGCGATAAGCGCCCGAGAGCTTGACGTATGCCTTCGCTCGCCGGACCAGTTCGAGAAGATCGGCGAAGCCGGGCTGTTCGACGCCCAGCGCGGCTCGGGCACCGCCGAAATGATCGAATACCACGGGCACGGGCGAGTCGAGAACCAGGTCCTTCATGCCCGCGACCACCCCCAGGCCGGCGTACACCTGAATGTGCCAGCCGCGGCCCTTCAGGCGGGCGGCGGCCTGCTGGAACCGCTGACGTCCCACGGCCGGGTCCGCCGGGCCGGCGGTCGCCAGATTCAGGCGGATGCCGCGCACACCGGCCTGGCCCATGTCGTCGAGATCGCTCTCCGGCGTCGTTTCGTCGATCACGGCGATGCCCCGGGCGTTGGCGCCGCGCGCTTTCATCCCGTACAACGTGGCCGAATTGTCGGTCCCGTAAACGCTCGGCGTGACGATCACGACGCGCTCGATGCCGAGGGCGCGATGAAGCGCCGACATCTCTTTGGGAAGGGCCATTTCGGGTGTGTAGGTGCGGCCGGGCCAGAAAGGAAACCGGTCCGGGCCGCCCACGATGTGTGTATGGCAATCGCAGGCATGCGCCGGGATGGCGAAGTTCACGGGCGTGGCCGGCTGGGATGCTTTCGCGAAGATGGCGCGGCGGCCCATCAGGGCTCCGGCCGCGGCTGCTCCAACCAAGGTCTCGCGTCTGGTCAGCATGGGTCCATTATGGCCTCCCGAGCCGGCCGCATCAACTGGTTCTACACCTGCGCGCCCGTGATCCCGGCGAACGGCGACGCGACCGAAATTGCCGTGCTTCCCCTTCGTGGAGCAGATCCGCCCGGGTGCTGGCTCCGCGATGCCGCTAAGCGGTTTGGTGGACCGGTTTGTGGTGCAGCCGCATTAACCGTTCTGCCTTCAATGCGACCATGGCGTAGGTTCTTCCGTCGTCATCGGCAAACTCCACTTCGTATATACCCGGAGCCCAGCTCTCGACCACTGTGCCGACCTGACCGCGCACCAAGCCCTCTTCGGGCAGGTCTTCGAGCAGCGCGACCACGGAATGTACGTCAATGCCCGTCATAACGATTCGTCCTATTTATAGTACATAACCACTCGTCAGTCGCGGCATGGAGCAGGCGGCGGGGAAGGCTGCGCGCGACGCGCCTGCTGGTATCGATGGTTTGACGGTTAGCATGGTCGACGGGCTCCGGACCATGGGATCTTTGTGGATCTCAATAAAGAGGTGGACCGCCAGGAGAGACTCACGGGAGACACAGGGCGAAAACGAGGCCCGGCAACTCCGGTACAACGCGGTGATGCGCGAGGCTCCGAAGATTCAGGGCGCGGCGGCCGCGGCGACGGGCAGTGCGGAGGAGCGGGATCGATTGGAAAAGAGGCTACCCGAACAGGTAGACGATTTTGACGAGAGTAGAGCGGTAGATGGACTTCCGGGGCGTTTCGGTCGTGATGAACTCGTCGGCTCTTAACAAGTGCGCGGCCGCAAGGTGGATTGAATCCATAGCGTTCACGCCCGACCTGGCCGATTCACGGCTGGCACGTTCCAGAACCAATCGCACATCGTTGAACATGAGGGCACGTTGAAAATACTCTCGGTAGAACCGGTATTCCTGGTGTCTCTTGTTGAATAGCGCCTTGGGGCACACCTCATGCCTCACGAAAGGACTGCTCAGGAAAACTCTGCCGGGATCTTTCAGCACGGCCAAAGCGGGCGCCTTCAGTTCCGGTCGAGCATTGTAGGCAGCTATGAGAACGCCGCTATCCAGAAAGGTCCGAGTCAGGCGGGCAGGCACTACCGGAGGCCTCGACGCTCCGCAATCTCACGCTCAAGTTCGCGGCGATTCAGAAGCTTTCCGCCGGAGGCCTCATACTTGTCGGCCAGTTTCTGCAGGACTCGGCCAAGTTCGGAAACCCTTTCCCCGCGCGCACTGCCATTCCTACGGGTGGTCGATTTACGCGTGACCTTCGCCATGTCTCTATTTTGACGCGAAACGGCCGCCGATAACAAGCTCGAACTCGTCGACTCAACCGAGTCCCACCTGGTGACATTTCACGCGACCCAATTCGCTTCAACCTCAACGCCGCAGGGCTCGGGGTATAATCGGCATTCGAGAGGAAGAAGTCCTATGAAACTACGACTGGCGGTGTTGTTGGTTCTGGTCTTCACCTGTCTCCAGGCTCAGCAGAAAAGTCCGGAGCATTGGGTGGCCACCTGGACTACGGCGCAACTGCTGGCC
>JBAWDI010000411.1:0-4471 GCA_049590695.1 Bryobacteraceae bacterium | reverse complement strand
CTACCTGGCCTTGCCGGATTCCGTAGGCGCGCGCGGCCGTTTCGTCGTGCACCTCTTCCACGTACTGGACCTCCAAAAAATGATTGCCGCTTCCCAACGTTCCGAGTTGCGGCAGGCCGCGTTCGCGCGCGCGCTCGGATACGGCCGCGGGGTCGGCGCCCTCGAGCGCCCCGCCCGCCTCGGAGAAATCGGCGTCGCGCTGCTCCCCAAAACCGTTCTTCACCATCCAGCGCGCGCCTTCCATCAGGATTCGCTCCAGGTCGCGCGCGCCGATCTTGACGAATCCCGAGCCTCCCACGCCGCACGGCACATCGCGGAAAATCTGCTCCACCAGCTCCCGCAATCGCGGCCGTACATCGCCCTCTTCGAGCGTGGTCCTCACCAGCCGCACGCCGCAGTTGATGTCGAAGCCGACGCCGCCGGGCGAGACCACGCCGCAATCGCAATCCATGGCCGCCACGCCGCCGATGGGGAAACCGTAGCCTTGGTGAATATCGGGCATGGCCAGGCTCGACCCCACGATTCCCGGCAGCGTGGCCACGTTCATGGCCTGTTCCAGCGAGAGGTCTTTGCGGATCTGCGCCATCAGGGCCTCGCTGGCGTACACCATGACGCCGGTCCGCATGCCCCGGGCTTCATCGCGGGGAATGCGATGGCGAAACGCGTCGATGGCTTCGATCCGAATCAGATTTCAAACACCGCGCCGGTATCGGCGCTGGAAACTTGTAGCAGGTAGCGCGCCAGCCAACCGCGCTTCACTTTGGGCTCGAACGGCGGCAGTTCCTCCAGCCGCCGGCGGAGTTCGTCGTCGCTTACCCTCAGTTCAATGCGGCAGGTGTTGGCGTTGATGTAGATGCGGTCGCCATCGCGGACCGCCGCAATGGGCCCGCCCGCCGCCGCTTCGGGAGAAACGTGGCCGACGCATAAGCCACGCGTCCCGCCCGAAAACCGGCCGTCGGTGATGAGCGCCGCGCGGATGCCCGCGCCCACGATGGCCGCGGTCGGCGAGAGCATCTCCTGCATGCCAGGGCCGCCCCGGGGGCCTTCGTAGCGAATTATGACCACTTCCCCGTCCTTCACCTCGCCCACCAGAATGCCGCGCAGCGCGTCCTCCTGCGACTCGTACACGTGCGCCGTCCCCTCGTACTCCAGCATGTCCGGACCGATGCCGGCCACCTTTACGACCGCGCCTTTCGGCGCCAGGTTGCCGAAGAGCACCGCCAGCCCGCCGGTCTGCGAAAACGCGTTGGCCACGGAGCGGACGACGTCCCCATCGGCGTCGGGCGCGCCGGACACAGAATCGATGAGCCGGCCCGCGACGGTGGGCACGTCGAGGTTGAGCCCGCTGACGGCGTGCCGGTCGATCTCCTTCAAGATCGCCGCCATGCCACCTGCGCGGTGGACGTCTTCGAGGTGCACCTCGGGGCGGCTGGGCGAGACTTTGCAGATATTGGGTGTGGCCGCCGAGACCGTATTCAGTCGATCTAGATTGAACGGGATCCCCGCCGAGTGCGCCAGGGCCAGCGTGTGCAGGATTGTGTTGGTCGAGCCGCCCATGGCCATATCGACCACAAATGCGTTGACCAGAGCCTGCTCGGTGACGATATCGAGCGGCCGGATACCCTTCTCCAGACACCTCTTTAGAGCGTGCGCGGCCCGTTTCGAAATCTCAACCCGGTCGGGATTCAACTCGGTGGTGCGCGCAGCCTTGTCCGCCCAGCGCTCCGCCGGAATGGTTCCATTGCCGGGCAACGCAAGGCCGATGACCTCACCCAGGCAGTTCATGGAGTTCGCGGTGAACATACCCGCGCAGCTTCCGCAACCCGGGCAGGCGCGCTCGGCCAGCGCACGCAACTCGGCATCGCTCATCTTGCCGGCGCTGTGCATGCCAACCGCTTCGAACACGGTGATCAGGTCCGTGTTGCCCTCGCCTGCCAGCATCGGCCCGCCGCTCAGATAAACGGCGGGAATGTCGATGCGCACCATGGCGTTGTACATGGCGGGAACGATCTTGTCGCAGTTGGCGATCCCAATCCAGGCATCGCACGGGTGCGCACCAATGATCGTCTCGATTTCGTCCGCAATCAGCTCGCGTGAAGCTAGCGAGTACTTCATTCCGAAATGGCCCATGGCGATGCCGTCGCAAATGGCGCCGCCGACGTTCGCGTACCAGACGTTGAAACCAAGCGCCTTCAATTCCTGGCACACGATGGCGCCGATTCGATCCAGGTGGGCGTGGCCGGGAATCTGATTGGTGAACGAATTGACGACCGTGACGAAAGGCTTCTGCAAGTCATCCAGGGAGCCGATGACTCCTTCGGCCATCATGAGTGCGGCGGCCGGCAACATATGTGCGCCCTCGGCGACGATGCGGCTGCCCTTCTTGCGGATATTCTCGATTCCAGGGTTCATAAGTCCTCATTGTCAGATATCCAGGTACACTTCCGCCACCCACAAGCCGCCGCGGCGCTCGATTTTCAATTGGTGATACGTCACGGCCTTCACAATCAAGCGGGCGCGGTGGCGCAGCGGATCGCGCGGTTCGCCCATGCCCACGGCCTCGATGGCCGTATCGCAAAACTGCGTCACCCGAAAATCCCGGAAGGCGATGCGCTTTCCATCGAACCAGTAGAGCACTTCGTTCAGCCAATCCACCAGCAGCGATTCGCGGTCGCCGCTCTCGACGGCCAGCGGGTACTCCCGCTTGGGCAGGACCGCGGCGGGATCGGCGGCAATCGAAAGCATGGCCAGCGCGGAACGGGCGAACAGTTCCGGAAGCGTGCCGCCAAAAGCGCGAAAGCCGATATCCGCCGGATGTTCCAGCACCTCGAAATCGCGGGAGCCCATGTTTCCATGCTAAACTAGCGAACCACTATGATCGACCCACCGGCGCCGCGGGTCGCCCTTTACCAATTCGAAGTCGAATATCGCAACCGGCATCTCATTCACGCCGCCGTGGACCATTGGGCGGCCCAAAGGCCCGGCGACACCGCCATCTTCAACGCCTCCCGCGGCGCCGGTTTGACGTGGGCCGAGCTCCAGTGCGGCTCCATGGCGCTGGCCGCGGAACTCTGGCGCATGGGATTCCGCAAGGGCGATTTCCTGGCCGCGTCCCTGCCACTGCTGAACGAGCACATCCTGCTCGAGTACGCCTGCTTCCGCCTGGGCGTCATCCACGCGCCGCTCGACCTACGGCTCCAGCCCGCCGAAGTGCTGCGCTGCCTCGGCCTGATTCGCGCCAGGGGCTATGCCTTCCACTTCCCGGCGCTTGGCGAAGCCGTGCGCCCGCACTGCGATTTCATCGAGCACTGGATTCAGATCGCCCCGCCCGGGAAGTGCATCGCCGGGGCCGTCAGCTTCGCCGATGTCATGGCGCGCGCCGGGCCCAGAGGGCACCCAGGCGCGGCCACCGTGCCATCCGACGTGACCGAGCGGGACGGCGCCCAGGTCATTTTCACCACCGGTTCCACCGGATCGCCCAAACCCGCGCTGCTTTCCCATCGCGGAATCACATGCCAGAATCTCTGCCTGGGCACAGCTTTCCATTTCACGCCGCAACAGCGCGTGCTCTGCAATTTGCCGGCGTCCCACGTGGGCGGCCAGGCCGAGGTGCTCATGACCACCCTGTTCATGGGCGGGACCGCCATCACGCTCGAGGTCTTCGACGCCGTGAAGTCGCTGGAGGCCATCGAGCGGCTGGGCGTCACTCTGATCGGCCAGATTCCCGCCATGTTCCAACTGGAGTGGCGCACCGCGGATTACGCCCGGCGCAATCTCGCCAGCCTGCAAACCGCCGTCTATGGCGGGCAGGCTGTCCCACGCCCGTTCCTGGACGAAATGCTGAAGATGGCGCCGCAAATCGCGACCGGCCTGGGCCTGACCGAAACCTCCGGCTTCTGCACCTACACGGCTCTCACCAACGACGCCGCGGCCCTGGCGCGCGGCATCGGCTGGCCCATGCCCGCATACCCCATGTCGATCCGGCAACCGATGAAGGGCGATGGGGCGGCCGGCGCCGAGGTGTCCGCCGGGGAAATCGGCCACGTCTGTTTCAGCGGCCCGCAGACCTTCCTCGGCTATGTCAACGACCCGGAAGCCACCGCCGCCACTCTCTCCACGGATGGCTGGCTATACACCGGCGACATGGGCCGCGTGGACCAGCACGGTTTACATTTCACCGGCCGCGCCAAGTGGGTGCTGAAACCCTCGGGCTACCAGGTCTTTCCCGGCGACGTCGAAACGCATTTCAGCAGCCTGGCCGCCCAGGTAGCCAACATCGGAGTGGTGGGCCATCCCCACCGCATGTGGAGCGAGGGCATCATTGCGTTTGTCGAGAAGCGCCCCGGCGCGGACCTCACCGAAGCCGCGCTTCGCAAGCACGCGCGTTCCCTGACGGCGTATATGCGCCCGCTGCACTACGTGATCCTGGAGCCCGGCGCGATGCCCCTGAACCGCACGGCCAAGGTGGACG
>JBAWDI010000410.1:0-4743 GCA_049590695.1 Bryobacteraceae bacterium | reverse complement strand
CGTCATGATGTGCCCGGTGCCCCTGGTTACCACGGACAAGATCCTGCTCGGACACGGCAGCGGCGGCAAGCTCAGCGCCGAGCTGATCGAGAGCATTTTCCTTCCCGCGTTTCAGAACCCGGTGCTCGAGCGGCTGGACGACCAGGGCGTGGTGACCATAAACGGCGCGAAGCTGGCCGTCACCACGGACTCGTTCGTGGTCAAGCCGCTGTTCTTTCGCGGCGGCGATATCGGCTCGCTGGCCGTTCACGGCACGGTCAACGATCTGGCCATGGGCGGAGCGCAGCCGCTCTACCTCACGGTGGCGTTCATTCTCGAGGAAGGGTTGCCCATGGAAACCTTGCGCCGCGTGGTGGATTCGCTGGCGGGGGCGGCGCGCGCGGCCGGAGTTCAGATCATCACCGGCGACACCAAGGTGGTGGAAAAGGGCAGCGGCGACGGCATCTTCATCAATACCACCGGCATTGGCCTGGTGCCCGAGGGCGTGGAGCTATCCGCCGGCGCCGCGCGGCCCGGCGATTGCGTGCTCCTGAGCGGCTCGATCGGCGAACACGGCATGGCCATTCTCTCCGAGCGCGAAGGCCTGGAGTTCGAAACCGCTCTGGAAAGCGACTCCGCCGCGCTGCACACGCTGGTGGCCGCCATGCTTGCGGCCGACGGCCGGATTCACGCGCTGCGCGACCCCACACGCGGCGGCGTCTCCAGCTCATTGAACGAAATTGCGAAGCAATCCGGCGTGGGAATCGAGATCGAGGAGAGCGCCATCCCGGTGCGTGAAGCGGTGCGCGGCGCCTGCGAGCTGCTGGGGCTGGACCCGCTCTACGTGGCCAACGAAGGCAAGCTGATCGCCATGGTGGACGCCGACGCCGCCGATGCGGTGCTGGCGGCCATGCGCGGGCACCCGCTGGGGCGTGGTGCGTGCGCGATCGGCAGCGTAACGGCCGCGCACCCGGGTATGGTGACCATGCGCACGCTGCTCGGTCCCAGCCGCATTGTGGACATGCTGTCGGGCGACCAGTTGCCGCGGATTTGCTAGCCCGGAACTTACGTCAATCTGCGCGCGGCCAGCAGTGCTCCGCCGAGCAAGCACAGCATCAGGCTCGCAGGTTCCGGCGTGAAGTTGTCGATGTCGCCACCGTGCAGATTGCTGACTCGGGTGCTCGTGCCTATGGCTATGGCGCCACCGGTAGCCAGGTTGATCTTATATAAGGGGTACGGCCCGCAGCGGACATGCATCAGGCCAGATGTACGTTGCTGCACCGGCCAAAGCGGCGTGGACTATCGCCGAGAGAGTGATCTTGGGCCCAACACCGAAAGGGCTAATTCTCTTTTCCATGACGGCTCTCACAGTCAGAGTCGCAGATCAGTTTACCTGCTGAAGCTATTGGAAGCAAGCGCACGCGGACTACGAGCAATTCGGAAGCTATGCTCGTCGAGATCGCGGACGATGTCCCGTCGAAAGCCACAGGGTTGTCGAAGGTGAGGCGAATTGGATGTGGGGCGGTTATGGTAGAGGTTCTTGCCGCCGCTTGCTTCCGCGCCATGGAACTGATCTCGATTCTAAACCGCTGCCACCGCTTCCAGGGATTTGTCTACCAGCACGCCCGCTTCAGTCCAGACAAGAGGAGTATCGAAGTGGCCGTGCGACCGCGCAAAGGTTCGGCCGCGCTTTGCTCGCGGTCGTCATCTGGGGGCTGCAACACCGGGAACTGGGCCAGATCGACGCCACCGGCGTCGATGAAATCCAATACGCCAAGGGCCACAAATACTTGACGCTGGGCTATCAGATCGACCTCGGCATCACCCGCCTGCTCTGGGTGGGCAAGGAACGAACCATCGAAAGCTTCCAGGGATTCTTCGCGGCGGCGTAGATCGCCCTCGCGTACCCCACCGCCTCCTCATCGCACCTACGACGACCGCGCGCGACACGCAGGAAAAGACGGCCGGCGCCAGCCACTTTGGAAACTCGGAGGTCCGCTGGGTTGATCCGAGATTGTGTTTCGCTTGCGCGGGTGCTGATGGACGTCTACTCTCTAAGGGGAATCCCCTGAGTCCCCCGGAGTTTTTCATGAAATCTCGCGGGCCGGCGGCCCATCCCAACCGACGACACAAAACGATCGGCTGTCCCACCTCAGGCGGGTGCGCCGCGCCGCAGCAAACCGAGAAGGCCAAGGCCCACGGCGCACAGAATCACGGCTTGCGGCTCGGGCACTGGGTCGACGCTGACATCATCGAGGGCAAACCATCCCGGCCCGTTTTCGAATCCGAATTCGATCGTGGTGGAGGTCCCCGTGGCGGTAACTAAGACCCCCGCGAATTGCCACGGTGTGACGGGAACATTGGACACGCTTGCAAGCGTGTCTGTGCCCCAAATGAGCTGAACCTGATTGGAAACCATTTGGTCTGGGGGCTGTTGCGCGTACCAGAAAGTGAATGCATATTCCTGGCCGGGCGTTGTGGTAAGCGTCTGCGAAATGAATGTCAAACCATCCGGGTTGCCGAAACACGCTGAGTACGTGCCGGAGTGTGGACCGATCGTGCTGATTCCGGACGGGCTTCCGCAGTCAAAGCTAGCCCCTGACACGGTCCAACCCGTGAAGTCGCCGGTCTCGAAGCCGCCATTGACGACCAAGCCGGCGTTGGCGGGGGCGCAAGCGAGAAAAAGCAGAGCGGCAGCGCTAGTGAGTGTCGTACGCACAGGTGTCATCCTCCACCGAGAATCTTCGTAAATGCCTCGGTCGCGGATCGCCCGGTCCGGAACGTCCGCTTTGATTTAACCCGGGATTTCCTTTTTGGCTTCCTGGCCAATACCGAGTATACACCCAACCGCTTCCATTGGAGCCGTTTGTCGCATTTTTTCCATCCCGAGCGACTCCGGCAGCCCTGGGAAGGGGCCACCCCTGGCTCCTAAAGGTGCGCAAAAGCCTGGAAGTGCCTCATTTTGAGCGATTTTTCAGGCACCTATCGGTCTCCTCCCTCCTTTGCTCGGTTTGTCTCCCTGCCGCAGCCTATCCGTTGAGCACCGGCAGCGATGCGATTCGGCGCACCATGCTCCCGAACAACCGCCGCGTCAGATGGCTCTCGGCCAGCATCAGCCAGTAGTAGCGGGCATGTTTGACCAGCCTGCCGCCGGTCTTCTCCAACCGTTGCTGCAAGCTCGTCAGCGACCAATTCTCGATCCTCTTCGGTAGCACCAGCCTCCGCCACAGGTTCCCCAGGTTGCAGGCCATCACGCTCAACCACGGCCGCACCTCGTTGGAACGGAACCGGTGGCAGCTCAACCGAGTCATCTTCACCGCCTGCTTGCCTTCTTTGATCCATTGTTCCGCCGTCCCCCGCTTGTTGTAGAACCGCACCACCACCCGGAATGCGGATCGTGTACTTCACGCCGCGCTCCTCCAGGGATTCATAGATCTCCGGCTTGGCGAAGGCCGCGTCGGCGCGGAACACAACTTCCTCGCACAGCTTCTGTTGCCGCTCAATCTCCGGCAGGAGCAACTCTTCCCAGTCGTCGGCACTGTGCACTTTACCGGGCCGCAGCTTTGCCGCCAGGCAGTCGCCTTCCCGATTGAATAGCAGCAGCGGGTGATAGCAGGTGGACTCGAAGTGGCCGTTGTAGGCGCTTTGCTCCTGCCGGCCGTAAACCGGGATCTCGGTCGAGTCCATACCCAGCACTATCCGCTGCTGCGCATCGATGGCTTCCGCCTTGCCGATGAGTTCGCGGTTGATGCGGGCCAGGCTGCCGAAGTTCTCCTCCTCGGCCAGCAGCTCGGTTTCAAACGTCTGCAAGCGGGAGGTAAGCGCCGCCCCGCGGTCCCAAATCTTCTTGGAACCGATCAGCCGGAACGTCGGATCTTGCGAGAGTCGCTCGGCGTCGTTGACATCCTCATAGCCCGCGATGCGGCTGTAGACGGACTGGCGGAACAAATCGGCCCATGGAAGTTGTGTGTTCTTCCCGCGTCGCGAGTCGGTCAGGTGTTGGGCGATGAGTTCACCGAAGCCCAAACGTTCGTCCAGTTCGCGCACCAAAATCAGGCCACCATCCGAGGTGACGCGCGACAGCTGAAAGGGGCCGTTTTGTTTCTCACCCATTGGGTGTTGACCTCCTGAGCGCCTTCATGACGTTGAAACCCGCATGAATAAAGGCGTCGGAGGCCATCAAGAGGTTATCAGTAACTACTCAAAACGGAAATGCAGGCTAAATAAGGCTAAATAGGTCTTTTTATCCTCAAAAAAGGTACTGTACGGAAAGTACTGGTATGCAGCCGAGAGAGGATCAGCGCAGCGCCGCCAGTTCCTCCAGCCGCAATCGGCCGGTATAGATGGCCATCCCTAACGCCACGTGAATGTCCATGGCCAACAGAGCGCGCACTTCGTCCATGGTGGTAATGCCGCCGGCCGCGGTCAGCTCCAGGGTGGTTGCCGCGCGCAGGCGGCGGAACCAATCGAGGTCGGTGCCTTCGAGCATGCCTTCCTTGTCCACATAGGTGCAGAGAAAGCCGGAACAATAGGGTTCGAGCGTGCGCAACACTTCTTCCGCCGTGAACTGGGTGGCCTCCCGCCATCCCTTCACCACGATGCGGCCGTTCCTGGAATCCACGGCGACGATGAGCCGCTCGCGGCCTACGGCGGCCCGCAGCGCCGCCAGGAATGGCGCATCGACGCCAGCCTTGCTGAATGCGGATGTTCCCACGATTACGCGGTGCGCGCCCTGGCCGATCAGCGCTTGCGCGCGCTCGACGG
>JBAWDI010000409.1:0-3446 GCA_049590695.1 Bryobacteraceae bacterium | reverse complement strand
GTCTCCATCTCCCGATCGAGTTGCCGCTCGTTCGCGTGCAGCACGCCCAGCGCCACGCCCATGGCGGCGGCCACGCCGATAGCCGGCGCGCCGCGGATGACCATGCCGCGGATGGCTGCCGCGACCTCCTCATACGTCCGGCAGGTCACGTACTTTTCTTCGAGCGGCAGGCGCGTCTGGTCGATCATGACCACACCGGCTTCGGTCCATTGGATTGTCTCTACCATTCCAGTCATTAGGATACTGTGGGAAGCCCTTGGGAACGAAGGAAATCGAGCATCTCGACATACGAGAGCACCCGCTCCAGCTCCATCAGAAGGAACGGGGAGACAAGCAAGACGTGCTCCGGCGAATTCACAATGACAGGGAGAAGTTCCCTGGCTGGACCTTTGGCTTTGGCGTTTGCCCGAACGAGGATGTTCGTATCCGGAACGATCCTCATAGGCGGCTGTGCCGCACATGATCGACGGCCTCATCGACCACGGCGTCGATTTCCTCTTCTGGCACGTCCTTTACCTTCGCCGCGCGGCGATTCAAGAACGCTTCGAGGCTTCGAGCCACCGCGGCCCGGTTCTCTGGAGGCGGAGGGTGCTGCGGCGGGACAGCCACAACGCTGATCTCCTCGTCCGCGGCAATCGCCCGGCCCAAGAGCTGTTCGACGGCGGTCTTCACCGCTTCGGGCAGATGGCTGGCCTTGTGAATTGAGACATTCTGCATTTGCCGCAGCCTCCTTCTACTCTTAATGGTAGCAAGCTGGCAATTCGGTCTCTTCTACCACATATGCGGCAACTCCCTCCGCTGCGCGAACAGCACGAAAAAGAACAGGGCGTTATAGGACGCGTGCATGATGGCGGCTGCCCGCGTGGAACCGGTCGCCTGGCGCATCCATCCGAAGGACGCGCCCGCCAGCGCGATCAGCACGGCGTGGCGCCACGAGTTGCCGTATTCCTGGAAATGCAGCAGTCCGAACGGAATCGCGGCCACCAGGACGCCCGGGACCGCGCCCAGGCTGCGCACCAGCAGCGGCTGCAGGAAACCGCGGAACGCCAGTTCTTCGCACAACGGGCCGAGCGTGACTCCGAAGGTTGCCAGCAGGATCACCGAAGTGCGATCCTGCATCATATCCGTAAGCGGAGTGCTGACGTTGGGCGTGTGGATTAGGAAACTCATCATCGCTACTGCGAAGGCGGCGCCCATGCCGCAGATGACATTCCAGAGAAACGGGATGGACGCCCTGGTCCACCCCAGCGAGCGCCAGAAGGGACGCTCGTATTGCAGCCGGAACATCAGCAGCAGCCCGCCGAACAAAATACCGTAGCCCAGAAACTGCTCGGCCAGAAGTTCGGAGACGCGCAGGGCGGCGTGGATGTGAAACAGGAACATCCCGGCCTTCACCACCGCCCAACCGATCAACATGCTGGGGATCACCAAGCCGGCAAAAAAAAGCAGATCGGGGTAACCCCAGAAGGGGTCACGCTCCGGTTCCGCCGGGGGCGGCGGGGGCGCCTCGAGCGGCTGCTCTTCCATTAAGAATCCCTTTCGATGAGCGCGGCCGCCAGCAGCGGGACCATCAGTTCGTGGTGGCCGGTGATGGCATATCCCGCTCCTCCGGAACCGGCGTGCGGGCGTTCCACCACGTTCACCCGCGGGCGGTAGTGTGGCAGAAAGTCGAAATCCGCGGTGGTGAAATTGGCCAGCGGGTGGCCCAGGTTGCGCACCGCGGAGACGGCCTTGAGGAACACCTCGGGGAGCACCACGGCGGACCCCACATTGAGGTAAACTCCGCCATCGTTCAGGTCCGCGATGTATGCCGAGAGCAGGCGGAAATCGCGGTGCGAGGCGCTGCCGATGGCGGCGGGATCGGCGGCGGGATGGGTATGCGGCGTATCCGTCCCGATGGCCACGTGCACGGTGACTGGAGTGCTCTGGAGGTAGGCCTGGAGGAGCAGACTGGAATCACCGGCGACAAGATCGCCGGCGCTACTGAGCCAGCGCCCCAGCGCTTCGCCCATGCCCAGCCCTTCCCTGTCTCCTTCGGCGATGGCGCGGTTCATCTCCCGCCCGGTCTCTTCGGCCGAGCCGAACCGGCCATCCGGCAGCACGGCTTCCACGTCTTCGCTGGTGTGCCCTGCCAGCGCGATTTCGAAATCGTGGATGGCCGCCGCGCCGTTCATCGCGAACACGGTGACATATCCGCGGCGCATCAGGTCGATGACGACCGGCGCGAGGCCGCACTTGACGACGTGGCCGCCCAGTCCCCAGATGATGGCGCGCTGCCGCTTGCGCGCCGCGGCCAGCGCATCCACCACCGCGCGAAACGAATTGCCCGCCAGTATGCGGGGCAGCGAATCCAGCCACCCCGCCACACCGGAGCCCGCCCGATAAACGGAAGCGAAGTCCGCAATGTTGACCTTGCCGCCGCGCTCTCTTAGAGAGACGGTCTTGAGGCCCGCGAAATCCAGCGGGTGCTTGGAGTATTTGCTCATGCCGCCTTCCCGTTGCCGAGTACCTTTCGCAAGGCCTCGGCGGTGTAGCTTTTCTTCGACCGGCTCACTTGCTCGGGAGTGCCCGTGGCCACCACGCGGCCTCCGTATTCGCCGCCGTCGGGGCCCAGATCGACGATCCAGTCGGCGGTCTTGATTACGTCCAGGTTGTGCTCGATCACCACCACCGTGTTGCCCAATCCCACCAGGCGCTGCAAGACGTCCAGCAGCTTGCGCACGTCGTCGAAGTGCAGGCCCGTGGTGGGCTCATCCAGCAGGTAAAACGTGCGGCCCGTCTGGCGCTTGCTCAGCTCCTTGGCCAGCTTGATGCGCTGCGCTTCGCCGCCGGAGAGCGTGGTGGAAGACTGGCCCAGGTGCACATATCCCAGCCCTACGTCGTAGAGCGTTTGCAGCTTGGCGCGGATCTGCGGCAGGTTCTCCATCAGGGGCAGGGCCTCTTCCACGGTGGCGTCCAGCAGGTCGGCGATGGAGTGGCCCTTGAACTTCACCTGGAGCGTCTCGCGGTTATAGCGGCGGCCGCGGCAGACGTCGCAGGTGACATACACGTCCGGCAGGAAATTCATTTCGATGCGTTTGAGTCCGTCGCCCTGGCACGCTTCGCAGCGGCCGCCCTTGACGTTGAAGCTGAAGCGCCCCGGCTTGTAGCCCCGCTCGCGCGATTCCGGCAGCATGGCATAGAGGTCGCGGATGGGCGTGAACAGCCCCGTGTATGTGGCCGGGTTGGAGCGCGGCGTGCGGCCAATGGGCGCCTGGTCGATGCGGATGACCTTGTCGATATTCGCGATTCCCTCGATCGAGTCGTGCGCGCCCGGTTCCTCGTGCGAGCCGTAGATTTCGCGGGCCAGCGCGCGGTAGAGGATCTCGTTGACCAGCGTGGATTTCCCGCTGCCCGAAACGCCCGTCACCACGGTCAGCAGGCCCAGCGGCACTTCCACATCGATC
>JBAWDI010000408.1:0-3760 GCA_049590695.1 Bryobacteraceae bacterium | reverse complement strand
TTGGCGTCGATATCGAAGGTGACTTCCACCTGCGGAATGCCGCGCGGCGCCGGCGGAATGTTGCCGAGCTGGAACACGCCCAGCAATCGGTTGTCGTGCGCCATGGCGCGCTCGCCCTGGTAGACCTTGATCTCCACCGACGGCTGGTTGTCCGAAGCCGTCGAGAAAACTTCGCTCTTGCGCGTCGGAATGGTGGTGTTGCGCTCGATCAGCTTGGTGAACACGCCGCCCAGCGTTTCGATGCCCAGCGAGAGCGGCGTCACGTCCAGCAGCAGCACGTCCTTCACTTCTCCGCCCAGCACGCCGCCCTGCACCGCCGCGCCGATGGCCACCACTTCGTCCGGGTTCACGCCTTGGTGCGGGTCCTTGGCGAACAGCTCGCGGACCAGCGCCTGGATGCGCGGCATGCGCGTCTGTCCGCCCACCAGCACGACCTCGTCGATCTGCGCAGGCGTCACTTTCGCGTCCGTCAGGGCCTGCTTGCACGGGCCCATGGAACGCTGCAGGATGTCCTCCACCATCTGCTCGAAGCGCGCCCGCGTCAGCTTCATTTGCAGGTGCTTGGGGCCGGAGGCGTCGGCCGTCACAAACGGCAGGTTGATCTCGGTTTCGAGCAGCGTCGATAGCTCCATCTTGGCCTTCTCGGCCGCTTCCTTGAGCCGCTGCAAAGCCATCTGGTCGCGCGACAGGTCGATGCCGTTCTCTTTCTTGAACTCGCCGACGATCCAGTCGATGATGCGCTGGTCGATGTTGTCCCCGCCCAGGTGCGTGTCGCCGTTGGTGGACTTCACCTCCACCAGGCCCTCGCCCACTTCCAAAATCGAAATGTCGAACGTGCCGCCGCCGAAGTCGTACACCGCGATCGTCTCGTTCTTCTTCTTGTCCAGCCCATAGGCCAGCGCGGCCGCCGTCGGCTCGTTGATGATGCGCATCACTTCCAGGCCCGCGATCTTGCCCGCGTCCTTGGTGGCCTGCCGCTGCGCGTCGTTGAAGTACGCCGGGACCGTAATCACCGCCTGCGTCACCTTTTCGCCCAGGTAGGATTCGGCCGCCTCCTTCAGCTTGGTGAGGATCATGGCCGAGATCTCCGGCGGTGAATACTTCTTGCCGCCGATGTCCACGCGTGCATCGCCGTTATCCCCGCGCGTCACCTTGTAGGGCACCATCTTCATCTCTTCGTTGACTTCGTCGTAGCGGCGCCCCATGAACCGCTTGATGGAGAAAACCGTGTTCTCCGGGTTGGTGATGGACTGCCGCTTGGCCACCTGGCCCACCAGCCGCTCGCCACCCTTCGTGAATGCCACCACCGACGGAGTCGTCCGAGACCCCTCCTGGTTGGCAATCACCGTGGGCTGCCCGGCTTCCATTACCGCGACGCATGAGTTGGTCGTACCCAGGTCGATTCCAATGATCTTTCCCATGTTGATAACAATCCTCCTGCCGCCACGAACGCGGCGTCGATTTAGTACAAGACCATTATCAATCTTTAGTGTGGTATTGTCAAGTTCTTATGAGGCTCTTTTTATATATGCTTCCATGTGGTTCAGATCCTCGGTCTTGCGCGCCAGTTCGTGCTTCATAAGGTCCCGCATCGAAAGAAACGCCACCACCCGCGACCCGCGCGTCACCGGCAGGTGCCGGCAGTTGTGCGCGTGCATGGCCTCCATGGCATCTTCCAGGCTGGCCATCTCGTCGATGGTGGCGATGTCGGTGCTCATGACGTCCTTGACCGGCGTCAACTCGGGATCGAGCCGTTCGAGCACCACGCGCCGCATGAGATCCCGCTCGCTGAACACGCCCCGCAGTTGTTCCCCCTCGAGGACCGGGATGGCCCCCACGCGGATCTCGGTCATGCGCCGGACCACGCTGGCCACGGTGTCATTCTCCCCCACATGGAAGAGCTCGCGATCTTGCAGAATATCTCGGACTCCGGACATAAAATCCCCTTCCCTCAGTCATAATGATACATGGCCGAGGCCTTGCGATTCGAGTGCCAGTCCGGATGCACGGAATGTTGCCGCCAAAAGGGCTTCGTGTACCTGGCCGAAGCCGACTTGGCGCGCGCCGCCGCTTTTCTGGGAATGACCGCCGCGGCATTTGAACGCCGCTACGTCTACCGCACCCGCCACCGCATGCGCCTGCGAATGCTGCGCCATGCCCTGTGCCCGTTCCTGCGCGATGACGGCTGCTCGATCCATCCGGCGAAACCCACCCAATGCCGCATCTTTCCATTCTGGCCGGAGCTCGTGGAAGCCCGCCGGGAATGGAACAAGACCGCGCGCTGGTGCCCGGGTATCGGAAAGGGCCCCCTGATTCGGATTGAAACCGCGCGCGCGCAGGCGCAGGAGATGCGCGAAGCGTACCCGGCCATGTATTAAAAGGGGACAGACGCATTTCTTGCCACCCCCCAAGGACGGGTTCCCTTTCCCCTACGAGGTCCGCCCCGCGTTCTTCATCCAACACCGAACCACTCTCCTTATGGAGCTCCCGGTCAATTCGGTGACAGGCTACGCAACCCCCATACGCTCAACCGCCGAAATTCGGGGGTTTCGTAGCCTGTCACCGAAATAGGCTGCGCAGGTGCGCTGCGGTTGCGACCGGCAAACGCATTTCGGAAAGCGAACGGGTCGCCGCTCACCGGACTGTGGCTTGATCCCGTTCCGGTGAAGAGATTGGTGCGGCGTCCCTCTTTCTTTTTAAAGCCTCTGCTGATGCTTCGGCCGCCTGCTCGTAAATAGATTTCTTCCACGACTCAGGAAATCCCTGCAAGCCCACCTCCATCATGGCTTTGAATACCTTTGGTTTCACGTAAGTATCAAACATGATGTGACAAGTGGGGCAGAGCATCAATACGTTACTCTCTGTCTTCTTCCCTTCAGCCATCATGTGGGCCTTCTGCCTCACCCCGACATGATGGCCGCACATTTCGCATATCCCAGCGAATTTCATATAGTCTCGTGGTCCCTTTCACTCCAGCAATTCAATACCATCTTCCTGCCGGCCGCGCCGAGGTTGCAGAACCTCCACCCAGCGCGGCCTCACTCCGCGTTCTTCGCGCAGCGGAAACCGATGTCCTGTGCGGAGAAGCGTGCGGGGATGGAGGTCCACTCGTAGACTACGCCGTCCGTTAGCGGGCGTTTGTAACTGCCGCCGCGGATCACGTACCAGGGCTCAGTGGCGGTCGGCGGAGGCTTCAGAATGGCGGCGAAGCTGCGCACGGCTTGCGCGCTGGGGGTTTTCAAATCGTCGGCAAACTCCCAGACGTTGCCGGTCTGGTTGAGAGTGCGATAGGGGCTCTCGGCGGCGGTGAAAGCGGTGACCGGCATGGGACCGTTGCCGGCGACGTTGGCGCGGGTGGCATCGGCTTCGTTTCCCCACGGATAACTGCGGCCGTCGGGGCCGCGCGCGGCCTTTTCCCATTCGAGCGCGGTGGGAAGGCGCTTACCTGCCCACTTGGCGAATTCCTGCGCGTCGACGAAGGTGATCCCGACTACCGGGTAGTCCGGGTGATCGGCGGCAAAGCCGGGCGGGAGCGGGCGGCTTTTGGCTTGGCAGAAGCGCGCATACGCGCTGTTGGGAACTTCGGTGCGGTCGATGTAAAAGGCCGGCAGCGTTTCGGAATGGCGGTCCGCTCCGGACAGAAATGCGCCCGCGGAAACCAGCACCATTTGGCCGGTCCCGGTTTCGAGCACGGTGGGCAGCTCCTTTTTCAGTGGCGCGGTGGCGGTGATGGGGGCCGGCGGTTTGGTCGATCCCCGGG
>JBAWDI010000407.1:0-2726 GCA_049590695.1 Bryobacteraceae bacterium | reverse complement strand
CTCGAAGCGCGTTCCGATCAGCGCGGCGAGGAATGGCGTGAAATCGGCCGAGACGAACTCCAGGTCGCCCTCCGGCAGCGTCTCGAGCCACGCCGGAAACTTCGTCACCACTTCCGGCGCAGCCAGCCGGCCGGCAGCGTCATACACCGCGCCGTAGATTTCGCCGCGGCGGGCATCCAGCACTATGGCGCGCAGCGGAGCGCTGCCGAAGGTGGCCAGCGCCTGGAGATTGGAAACCGCCACCGCCGGTTTGCCCAGCGCCTCCGCCAGGCCCTTGACGCACGCCAGCCCCACCCGCACGCCGGTGAAGGAACCCGGTCCCGAGGCGGCCGCAAAGCAATCCACCATGGCGGGCTTCACGCCGTGCCGGTCGAGCAATTGCGCCAGGTGCCCATAGATCACGTGCGCGAAGCCGCCGGGCGCGTCGAGCGATGTTTCCTGAATCAGCTCCTGGCCGCGCAGCAGCGCCAGGCTGCCGGATTCGCGGGTGGTATCGATCGCCAGAATCAGTGGATTCACTTATTCAGCCCGAAAGCCGCGTCCATGGTATAGACCTTTCCGTTGGCGTTCATCCCGTACAGCCGCAGGTGCATGATCGCGGGGAAGTTTTTCGCCAGGCCCGCCAGCGGCCACATGGTACCTTTCTGCCCGGTGCCGATCACGCGATAGCCCTGGCCATCGGCCGCCACCTCGCCGGTCCACAGCCACATCATCGACCGCGTGGCGTGCGTCTCATGCGTCATCTTAGCGGCGTACGGCGTGGGCAGGATCACCGCGATGTCGCCGGAGGGCTGCTCGATGGCAAACGGCACCTTGGGGCTGTTGGACTCGATTTCCTGTAGCACGATCTCGCGCGATTCGAATTTGTACGACTTGTTCATGCCCGCCAGATGGCCTTCTCTCACCACGTGCAGCACCCAGTCGTGCGACTTATCGGGAGGTTCGCCCGTGAAGTGGTCGCCGCTGAACTTCTTCTTCGACTTCACCACCTCGCCATCGATGGGATTCATCCAGTAGACGTCGTAGCCGTGTTTCTCGACGGTCAATTCCACCGGGCCAGGCTGGGCCACGTAGACCACGTACTCGGTGTCTTCGAGCGCGAGGGCCCGGCCGCCATCCACGTCGAAGTACGGCTCCAGCTCCCAATGGCGCGTATCGGAGAAGAAATCGAACCACACGGTCATCTGTTTGGCGCCCGCGCCGCTGCCCGTATACGTGACGTACTGGCCGTCCATGGTGGCGTTCCACAGGCGGCGCCGGAAGGCCGCGGCGTCGCCCGCCTCCGGCCCAAGATCCAGGTTGACGAACGGAACGGCATAAAGCTGATGCTCGATGGCCCCCACGTTGTCGTCGGTGGTGCCGTACGCGGTGAAATCCATCCAGCCGTCATCCAGCAGCGGAGCGGAGGTCACGCTCGCGCCCGTGGTGCGCGGGTGCTGGTAGGGGTCCAGCTCCTTCAGCAGCCCGCCGATCTCCTTGAGCAGCGCGCGCCCGTCGGCGTAGTCTTCGAACCGGTCCACCCCCTGCCAGGTGACGTTCATGGCCGCGTAGCGCCCCACCACGAAGCGGATGAAGCGGCGGCGCTGTTCCCATGTGGGAAAGACCTTGGTGAGGAAGCCCGGCCCGCCGGCCAGGACCAGATCCGCCGTGATGCCCTTTTCATTCAGGTAGCGGACGCGCTGGTCCAGCCGCTGGAATTGCGCCAGGTCCGGCGAGTCCGGCGACTGGTATGCGGCATCCTTCCCTTCTTCCATCACCACGCCGCGCAGGTGATTGAACTTCTGCGCGGCGCGCGCGTCGGCCACCGCGCGAAACGCCGCGTCGTCCAGAAAGGCGAAGCGCATCTCGCTCGATCCCATCCACAGGTGCGGCCGGTCGAGCCCTTCCGGGTCCCGTTCGGTGTATTCCCAGTGATGCACGTTGGCCGGGCGGATGAATCCCGGGGCCTGGGAAGCGGCGGCGGTGAATGTGCCGGTCTTGTCGTTCCATTCGGCGATGTTGCTGGTAACGTGGTAATCCCAATCGCCGGCCTCGGTCGGGGAGAAGCGGACCACCATGCGCCGGCCGCCATCCCAGTAGCCGGGGAGCGCGTAGGTGTGACGGTGCGGGGAGCGGAACTCCACCTTCAGATCGACACTGACGTAGGGCTGGGGATGCGCGACGGCGGCCCGATCGCCGAGCTCGAAGACCAGCTCGCAGGTGGAGTAGGCGGGGGTATTGTTGCACGGGCTCTGCGCCCGGAGCGCCAGCGGAACCAGCGCCAGAAGTACCGCGGCCAATCGCAAGCCCATAGGACCAGTTTAGACCGTCGCCAATGGCAATAGCGGCTAGAATGGAGGTCTCATGAATACCAACGAATCGACCAAGAGCACAGTGACCCGGCGCGCCGCTGTCGCCGCCGGGCTGGCGCCTTTCGTCGTCGCACGCCATGTGTTGGGAGGCGCTGGCTACCAGGCTCCCAGCGACAGACTCAGGATCGCCGCCGTGGGCGTCGGCGGCGTGGGCGCGGATTATGTGGCGGGCTGCACGAGCGAAGAGATCGTCGCGCTCTGCGACTTGGACCCCGAGTACTCCGCGCCGGTGTTCAAGCTCTACCCCAGGGCCAGGATCTACCAGGACTTCCGCCAGATGTTCGACAAAGAGCAGAAGAACTTCGACGCGCTCATCGTCGCCACGCCGGACCACTGGCACTCTCACCTGGTGCTGGCGGGCCTGGCCATGAACAA
>JBAWDI010000406.1:0-3106 GCA_049590695.1 Bryobacteraceae bacterium | reverse complement strand
CGTTGAAATCGTAGCGGCACAAGGGCTCTTCGAGCCAGAGCGCGCCGAGGCACTGCAACTCGCGCGCGGTCTCGACGGCGCGGCGGAAATCCCACTGCACTCCGGGCTGCCAGGTGCCCGCGGATTGTGCCTGGTTGGCGTCCGTCATGATCCCCATGTCCTCGCCAACCGCCTTCCTGACCGCTTCGACCAGCCCGATATCCTCCTTCATGGTCTGGTAATGCTGCCGCAGCTTGATGGCTTTCCAACCCTGAGCTTTGACCTCGAGGGCCATCCGCACCCTTTCTTCGGGTGTCGAAAGCTGAATCATGCTGGCATACGCGGGCACTCGTTCCTTGTCCGCCCCCCAGAGCTTGTAGAGCGGCTGTTGGGCCGCCTTGCCGGCGAGGTCCCAGAGGGCAATCTCGAGACTCGATACCGCGCGCGAGTTGGCTCCCAGGTAATACCGCAGCGGGCCGGCGAACTGCTCGATGTCGAAGGGGTCCTTGCCCATCAATTGGGATTTGCCGGCGGCGGCGGACGCGGCATCCATGCCTGGCCCGATTCCTGTCAGCCCCTGGTCTGTTCGGATCTCCGTGATGGAACCGCCGCCGATCCGGTAGGTACCGCGGGTCCCCGGGTTCCAGGCGGCCTCCATGGTTCCGGTTTCGCGGATGGTCTTCAGCGCGACCACCCGGATGTCCACGATCTTCAGCCGCGGCGCAGATTGGACAGCCGGCAGCATCGCAACCGCGGGGATTGCTTTGAGAAAACCTCGACGTAGCATGGTGGAATTCCCGTGGCCTAAGATATCACAACATTACCAGTCGGGCGTACTCCGATTCCGGGCGCTAGCCAAACGTGTTTGACGGGTCGAACCGGCGTTGTTAGAGTGAGAGCAGCTTTCCACACCGCCCAAGGAGGCACCGCGCATGACTGGCATCCAATTCGTAACCGATGAGAGGGGGCCGCAAGGTGGCTGTTCAAATCGATCTGAAGAAACACGGTTCGAGATTAGAAGATTTCTGGGACGGACTGATTTCGGAATCGCGCCACAAGGAAAAGAGAATACCGATTGAGGAGATCAAAGCCGGCCTCATAAGAAGCGGTCGCATACGTGGGTAATTATTAGAACCATCCAAGCACAGTCTGCGCCGGGATGGACTTGTTGATCGCCCGCGAGGCACATGCTGGCGTCTCAGTGAAAGGCATGCGGTGACAAGATGTCGACGACGAAGAGGAAGACCGTATCCCTGGTTCTAGGAAGCGGCGGCGCTCGAGGTTTGGCGCACATTGGCGTCATTCATTGGCTCGAAGAAAGTGATTTCAAGATCAAGTCGATAGTCGGCTGCTCGATCGGCGCAGTCATCGGGGGCGTATACGCTGCCGGGAAACTGGACGAGTATGAGCAATGGGTGTGTTCCTTGACGAAAGTCGACATCGTCACGCTGCTCGATCTTTCGTGGGAGAAGCGGGGACTGGTGAGAGGTGAGAAACTCGTCAACACCCTGATCGGCCTGGTGGGGGAGAAATTGATCGAAGACCTCCCGATTTCATATACAGCCGTCGCCACTGACCTGAGAGGCCAGAAGGAGGTTTGGATACGGTCGGGCAGTCTGTTCGATGCCATGCGCGCCTCTTTCGCGATACCTCTCTTCTTCACTCCGTTCCAGTACAAGGGGGTCGATCTTGTCGATGGAGGAATTCTGAATCCCGTGCCCATTGCGCCGACGTTTGGCGATGAAACCGACATGACGATCGCCGTGAATCTGAACGGGCCCGCTGGGAGTCCGATAGAGCCGGTTGACATGAGTGCCGCCCCGGAGTCCCCTTCGTCCCCGTTCCGTGAGAAGATCAATCGCTTCATCGGCCGCCTCCAACCATCCATGACAAGCGGCGGCAGTCGGGATTGGGGAGCGTACGAAATCGCTATTCAGGCGTTCGACGCCATGCAGAGCACCATAGCCCGCCAGAAGCTGGCCGCCTATCCACCGGACACGGTCATAGAAATCGCCAGGAACGCGTGTCGGACGTTGGAGTTCGACCGGGCAGCCGAGATGATCGCATTGGGATACAGAAAGGCCAAGATGTGCGACTTCACGACTTCGGCTGGCAGGCGCTAGCCGCGGGGACAGCATTCCCGGTCAGGCGTACTCCGGCTCGGCGCGCCGCACGCGAATTTCCACGGTCTGCTTGCCCAGGTACTGGTGGCGCGCATCCAGCTTGATGACGCCGGCGGCCTCCTTGGTCTTCACCCACACGGCGCCCGCGCCCCCGCTCAACGAGAACGGGTTCTCTCCCACGATTTCGCCCGGGCCGGTGAGGCTCAATTGAATCGCGCCGGTGGCGAAGGGGCGGATATTGCCGAACTCGTCTGTCACCGCCAGCACCACACGGGTAGCGTCGCGGCCATCGCCATCCAGCTCCGCATCGTCGGGTTTCACCACCAGGCGGTCGTCTCGGCCGCTGCCGGATAGCGTCCTGGTGGCCGCCAGTTTGCCTTGGATATGACCCTCGATCTTCAAATCGCCCCACTGATCGAACGTGAGGTTGGTCAGGCTCACGATAAACGGCTGGTACTCCAAGTTCGCGTACGTCTTGCGGTCGGCGTCGGCCTCCAGCAGCAGCCGCCCGTTGTAATAGATCTTCAGATGATCGCAGTTGGAGCAAATAGGCACGACGCCGGGACCATTGCCGCCTCCGCGGTCGCCCCAGGAGTAATAGAAGCCGGGTTCAATGACGACCTCCTCTTGCGGGTCGCACTGGGAGCGGTAGAACCCGGCCGCGGGCTTGGGTAGCCGGAAGATGTCGCTCACGCCGTGGTAGCAGATGCGGTCGCCGGAACCGAAACAGCGGTGTGTGGCGTAATCGAAGGCGCACCAGGCGATGCCGCCGGCGTAACGGTCGTCGCCCGCGAGCTGGTCGTGCACGCGCACATGGCGGATCACGTGCTCGGCCACGTGCTCCACGTTGTCGAACCGCTTGGTGGAGAACATGTGGCCGTTGAATTCCGTGTTCAGATAAGCCGGGTGGTTGGGCGGCCGCAACGGAAAACCAAAGTCGTTCATGGTGAAGACGTCTTCCAGCAATTCGGAGTCGTACTGGTTGCGGATGCCGCCCGTCTGCC
>JBAWDI010000405.1:0-6210 GCA_049590695.1 Bryobacteraceae bacterium | reverse complement strand
GACCACTACAGGGAATGCCGGTAGGAATACCGGCATGGCAGGCGAAACGCCTGCTCCACGGTGCGCCGCAGACCGCTAGGAACTGTGATGCTGCCGAATTCGTGGGGCGGGCCCGCGCTTCGCCCGAAGAGGCCGACGAGGGCGTCGGCCTGCGACCCACGATTAATTCTGGACCCCGCCGCCGCTTGTTTAAGTGGCATTGGGAGCTTCCGCCTGCCAACCCGCTCAATCTGAACCGCGACCGAAGGAAGCGGATGCGCAATCACCGATGACGCCCTGTATCGCCGGCCAGGGGTCTGATAAACTGAATAAGTATCCTCGCGTATCGTCGCAACATCGAGGGCCGGTAGCTCAGATGGTAGAGCATGTGCCTTTTAAGCACAGGGTCGCGGGTTCGAGTCCCGCCCGGCTCACCAGCGTCAGTCTGGCTGGCTCATAATCTACCTATGGGCAACCCTCTCTCCTACCTTCACGACCAGCTCGATCAATGGCGGGCGGAAGGCACCTACCAGCGCCTGCGCGTGCTCGAATCGGCAAGCGCCGCGGAATCGCGCTTTGACGGCCAACAGGTCGTCAACCTCGCCTCCAACAACTACCTGGGGCTGACTACCCATCCCAAGCTGCGGGAGGCCGCCATCGAGGCCGTGCGCAAGTACGGCGTGGGCTCGGGCGCCGTCCGCACCATCTCCGGCACCATGCGCCTGCACCTGGAGCTCGAAGAACGCATTGCCCGCTTCAAAAACGTGGAGGCCTGCGTCGTGTTTCAGTCCGGTTTTGCCGCCAACGCCGGCACGGTCGCGGCCATCCTCGGGCCGGAAGACCACATTGTCTCCGATGAGCTGAACCACGCCAGCATCATCGACGGCTGCCGGCTCTCGAAGGCCAAAATTCACGTTT
The DNA here is from genome assembly GCA_049590695.1 of Bryobacteraceae bacterium. GTDB lineage: Bacteria > Acidobacteriota > Terriglobia > Bryobacterales > Bryobacteraceae > Fen-178. The sequence goes on along the minus strand of JBAWDI010000405.1, from coordinate 5,313 downwards.
TCCCGCACAAGGACGCGGCGGCGGCCGAGAAGATTCTGGCGGAGCTCGACTCCGCGCCCGGCCGCAAACTCCTGATCTCGGACGGCGTCTTTTCCATGGACGGCGACATCGGCGCGCTACCCTCGCTGGTGGAAGCCGCCGAAAAGCACGGCGCCATCATGATGGTGGACGACGCCCACGCTTCCGGCGTGCTGGGCCGCAACGGCCGCGGCACCATCGATCATTTCGGATTGCACGGCCGCGTCCAGGTGCAGGTTGGGACGCTTTCGAAAGCCATCGGGGTGCTCGGCGGGTACGTTTGCGGGAGCCGCGAACTGATCGAATTCCTGTACCACCGGGCGCGGCCGTTCCTGTTCTCGACCTCCCATCCGCCAGCCGTGGCAGCCGCCTGCCTGGCGGCATTCGACGTTCTTGAGCAGGAACCGGAACGTATTCAGGCTCTATGGGATAACACGAAATACTTCAAGCATGGGTTGATAGAGGCTGGTTTCAATACCGGGACGAGTGAAACGCCCATTACCCCCGTCATTGTGGGCGAAGCCAAGCTGGCCCATGAGCTCTCTCGCGCGCTGTTCGAGGAGGGCGTGCTGGCCACGGGCCTCGGCTTCCCCACGGTGCCGATGGGCAAGGCGCGGGTGCGCACCATCGTCACTGCGACCCACACGAAAGCGGAACTCGACCGTGCGCTGGAGGCGTTCCGGAAGGTGGGGAAACGGCTCGGGATTAGCGCCTAATCTGTCCCCGCCGTCTCTTCCACCGGCATAAAGGGGCTCATCAGGTTGCTCTGGCCGTCGAAGTCGAAGTCGATGGTGGCTTCGATCTCCAGAAGCGGGTTCTTCTGGATCTCGCCGCGCAGGTTTTCGCTCAATGCCAGCCGGCCCAGCTCCATGGTGTTGCGAATCCAAACGTAGGTCACTTCGTCGAGGTCGATCTTGCCCACCGTGGGGACGATGCGCTCCAGGCACTCGCGGTCCGTGGGGAAGTGGATGGGGGTGCGGATCGCCGAAGGCGTGTTGGCCGTCAGCGAATTGATCCACGTGGGTTCCCAATCGATGCGGTTCACCAGCCGGTCCGTCACCACGTCCGCCATGCCCAGGCCGACGCCGCTGTTGTAGGTCAGCTCGCTCAGGTTGCGCACGAAAATGCGCTCGAATTTGGGCGTATCCGGCCATGGGTTGTATTCGCACTGGACGCTGCGGTTGCACACTTTGGTATCCATGCCGGCGCCGCTGATGTTCTTGCCGATCTCGTCCATGATGAGGATGTCGGCATCCACGGGGATTTTCGCCATCCACGTCTTGACCAGCGCCAGGTTCTCCTCCTCGCGCTGCTCCATGGCTTCCACCGGCACGGCGTCCAGCTTGCCGGTGTTGTGGTGGGCGTCCTCCAGGATGGCCAGACCGCCCAGAATCTTGCCCGACTTCAGAACCTGCCGCGCGACGCTCCGGATGACGTACTCCAAACCCAGCCGGTAGGCGTAGGCATGATATCGCTGCGCGCCCCCGAACTTGCCCAGCCCGATGGCCATCATCTTGAACAGCCCGCTTTCGATCTTGCCCGCGAAATCGGTGTGCCACTTGACCCGGCCCACCAGCATGACGCCGTCGGATTCGAAGGCCAGTTTGTCCATGAAGGCCTCGATCCCGTCGGCGGTCTTGCCCAGCGAGACTACTGCGAGCTGGCTCACCACCGGGCACCCCATGCTGGCCTCGGTGATGCCGTAGTGCGCCAGCACGTCCGCCTGCCCCTCGGCCGATGCCGCCCCATGGCTCCCCATGGCGGGGAACAGGAACGGCCGCATCCCCTGGCCTTTCCAGTACTCCACCACGCCGCGGACGATGGTGGCGATGCTATGGATGCCGCGGCTGCCTACGCCGATGGCGACCCGCGACCCGGGTCTCAACCGTCCGGCAAAGCCGGAACCGGCTAACTGCTTCTGCACTTCGGAGGCCACATCCGCGATGCGGCGGTCGGGAAGCTTCTGGCGCACCAGAACCAAGCGGGGAAATTGCATGATGTTCTTATTCTAACCTCAACCGCGGCGTCCCCGCCCCAACCTGGTACCCCGGCTGCGGGGAGCATGCGGCGTGGGGGCGAGGCGTGCCTCGCCCCTACTAAGGGACCGCGCAAAAATTACTTCTCAGCCACCGGTGTGGCGCAGAGTCTCACTCTGCCGGGCCCAGGGGGCACCCCCGATTCCTCGGGACGCGGCAGGCAGGAGTGCCCAATGCCAATTAGTTTTCCCAGGAACGGGAATTCTACGGAAGTTGTGGGGCAGGTTGGCAACCTGCGGCGGGTTGGTAACCCGCCCGGATCGCCTGTAAACAGGCCCACCAGCGCCGGTTGGCAACCGGCGCGCAGGATACCATCCTGCCCCACAATCCGTGCAGGAGGTTCGGTCCCACGAAAACTAAGTGGCATTGGGCAGGAGTGCCTGCGCCACATGGCCCGCGCAGTCAATGTGAAGTTATTCTTGCGTCGCGCCTAAGGGTGCTGTGTAGGGACCGGGGCATGCCCGGCCCGAAGCGCTACTCCGCGTCCGCCCACTCCGATTCCAGCAGGCGCGAGTACTCGCCGGAAGCGTACAACTCGAAGTGAAAATTCGCCGATGGCACCGTGCCGTACGGCTGGGTATCCAGGTAGCACCGGCACAGTCCGTCCGCGTAGCGGTGGTAGTTTCGCAGGAACTCCTCCGATAGGGTGTCGAAGGCCGGAGGCTGGATGAACATGGCGTTCAGCCCGATGGCGCGCGTGAAGATGGATACGTAATCCGCCACTCCCCACCGGACGAGTTTCTCCTTCACGGCTTCCGGCGGGTCCGCGGTCAGCAGCACGGCGAAACTTTGCGGACGGATTCCGGCGCCGCTCAGCTCCGGCACCCGCTGCCCCCACTCCACGCATTGTTCGATCCAGCGGAATACGTCCTTGCCCAGGAAATACAGCATGCGGATCTCGGAATACCGGCCCGCCAGAAGCCGGCGCTTGAGCTCTTCCTGGTCCGAACCGTCGTTGGGAATCAGGCCCGAGAGCATGAGGGCGGCCTTGGAGTTTTCCAGCAGGGCGGAGGGTGGGACCCGTTCGTTAAAAGGGTGCAGAATCAGCGGTGGCAGATCCCACACCCTCTCCCCAAGGGCCGGTATTGGAAGTGACATATTCCTCCGATTCTCTTATCGGCAGCCGCCGCCATTACTTGAGGCTTATCCCACCTCCAATCCCAAAAAGCGCCGCGCGTTTCCGTAGCAGATATCGCGAATCATGGGGCCGCTGAGCGAATCGTCGTCCGGAATCAAGCCCGCTTCGATGTCCTTGCCGAACAAATCGCATAGCAGCCTCCGGAAGTATTCGTGCCGCGGGTAGGACATGAACGAGCGCGAATCCGTCAGCATCCCCACGAAGCGTGAAATCAGGCCGCAACTGGAGAGCGCATTCATCTGCCACTCCATGGCCTCTTTCTGATCCAGGAACCACCAGGCGGCGCCGAATTGGATCTTGCCGGCGATGGAACCATCCTGGAAATTGCCGATCATGGTGGCCAGCGTATAGTTGTCGGACGGGTTCAGATTGTAGAGCACCATTTTGGGCAGGGAGTTTTCCTGGTCCAGACGGTCCAGGTAGGCGCCCAGCGCGTCGGCCTGCGGCCAGTCGCCGATGGAGTCGAAGCCGGTATCGGGACCGAGCTGCCCGAAGCGCCGCGTGTTCCCGTTGCGCCGCGCGCCCAAGTGAAGCTGCTTGGTCCAGCCTTTCTCGGCGTCCAGATGCCCGAAAAACAGCATAAGGTTGGCGGCGAAGCGGCCCTGCTCCCGGGGCGTGGCCGCTTGGCCCGCGCGCGCCTTTTCGAAAATCGCCGCCGCTTCCGCCTCCGGGCAGAAATCGGCGTAGGCGTGGTTCAGGCCGTGATCGGAGAGGCGCCCGCCCATCTGGTGAAAGAAATCGTGCCGCCGGCGGAGCGCGTCCAGAAAATCGGCCAGCTTCCCGATACTGGTGTTGCTGGCGGCTTCCAGGCGCGCCACCCACGCATTGAACATCCCGGGGAGGTGGACGTTGAGCCCCTTGTCCGGGCGGAAGGCCGGGAAGACTTTGGTTTCCAGGCTCGAGGCCGCGATGGCCTTGTGCGGCGCCAGGTCGTCGGTGGGGTCGTCGGTGGTGCACACGGCTTTGACGCGAAACTTCCGCAGAATGCCGTGCGCCCGCAACTCGTCGGTGGCCAGCAGCGCATTGGCGCGATCCCATATGCGCGGAGCGCTGGATTCATTGAGCAGCTCGTCGATGCCGAAATAGCGCTTCTGCTCCAGGTGCGTCCAGTGGTACAGCGGGTTGCGCAGCGTCTGCGGCACCGTGCGCGCCCAGGCCAGAAACTTCTCGTAAGGGGGCGCATCGCCGGTGCAGTAGCGCTCGTCGACGCCGTTCGACCGCATGGCCCGCCACTTGTAATGGTCGCCCTCCAGGGCGATTTCGAACAGGTTCCGGAACTGGCGGTTTTCGGCCACGTCCTTGGGCGGCAGGTGGCAGTGGTAGTCGAGGATCGGTTCGCCCTCGGCGTACTCGTGGTAGAGTCGCCGGGCCGTCTTGGTGTTCAGCAGAAAATCTTCGTGGATGAATGGCATAGAACCTCTAAATGCCGATTGGAACACAATTCGTGCGCCGCGGCGTGCCCGGCCCCGGCAACTTGTATTTGGAGGCGAAACGCTCTATATATAAAACACATGCGTAGCGATTGGGAATCCCGCCTGGAGTCTTGGATGGTAGCGGGCGTGGTCGATGCCGCTACCGCCGGCCGCATACGCGACTGGGAAAGCGGGCACGCGCGCCCGCAGGGCTTGCGATGGCCCATCTGGATCGCGCTGGTGTTCGGAGCGCTGATGCTCGGCGCCGGCGTCTTCCTATTTGTTTCCGCGCACTGGGACGAACTCTCGCCCGGCCAGCGCATGACGCTGGTGCTCGTCATGGTGGGCGCCTTTCATATCGGTGGCGCCGCGGCGGCCGGCCGTTTTGAATGGCTCTCGGTGGCCCTGCACTCCATTGGCACCCTGGCCCTCGGCGCGGGCATCGCCCTGGCCGGACAAATCTTCAACCTCTCCGAGCACTGGCCGGCGGCGGTAATGCTATGGGCTGCCGGAGCGGCGCTCGCCTGGGTGCTGCTGCGGCACTGGACGCAGGCTGCGTTCACGGCCATCCTGGTCCCCTACTGGCTGTCGGCCGAATGGTGGGTGCGAATGCACGATAGTGGCGCCGACTACATGGTTCCCATCGCGGCCGGGATCTGCGCCCTCAGCTTCACGTACCTCAGTGCCCGCCGCGCGCCCGGCGACGACG
>JBAWDI010000404.1:0-2591 GCA_049590695.1 Bryobacteraceae bacterium | reverse complement strand
CTAGCCCAAGTTCCGCAGTTGGAAGAATAAACTCTTTGCTTTCAAGCGCCGCATGGGCGAGTTTCCACTACATTGCCGCTCGTTCCAGTGCGCTGGGCAGCTTCAGGCCGAGCCGCTGGAGCAAGATCTGCTGGTGCTCGGTGGCCCGGCTGATGCAACGCTTGCGGATCACTTGCCCGGATCTGGTCGGCAGCACCACATCGACCATCGCGATCTCCGACAGGGCCTCGAACACTTGCCTCGGTTCGTCTCCCAGTCCCGCCTCGCGGCAACTCGCGGCGAGAGTCTTCCAGAGCACATAGGCCAAAAAGCAAACCAGGATGTGGGCCTGCACTCGATCTTCTTTCTGATGCCGCACCGGGCGGATCCCCAGGTCGGACTTGTGAATGTGAAACGCTGCCTCGGCCTCGGTCAACTGGATGTAGGCCCGCCACAGATCTTCCGGGCTCCAATCGGTCACGTTGCTGCGCAGCACGTAACAGCCCTCACTCAAGCGCGCCCACTCTCTCCAGGCTTCCACCTTCGACCACCGCAGGCGAGCGAACCCGCCGCCGTCCGTTTCCACTTTCACTTCGAACAGCGCGGCCGCTCGCGTGTTCCGCCCCAGCAACCGGCCCACTCGTGTGGCGATCGTCATCGGCTTCTGTTTCTTCTTCAGGCAACTGGTCTGGATCTTTCCGAGGCCTTCCTCAATGCGCTTCTCGAAACGCTCGTGCATGGCCTGCTCTTTGGCCCGCCGCTCCGCGCTGCGGCACAGGATGAAAACCTCCTCCCCGCCCGGCGCCGGTGTGATGCGAACTTCCAGCCCCGCATGCACCAACCGCCAGTCTTCGCTCAGCAACTCCTGCTCGAACTTGCGCATGGAGTTCTTCGCCGTCCCTACGATGTAGCGCCGCCCCCCTTCGCGCAGGAACTCCACGTTGTCCTCGCCCGCCATCCCGCGGTCCATGACCCAGATCCGGCTAGCCCGGCCATAGAGCCCTTCGATGTGCCCGACCATCTCTTCCAGCGTGGTGGCGTCGTTGCGATTGCCGGCGAAGATCTCGTAGCCCAGCGGCATCCCGCAACGGCTCACTACCAGGGCGATGTTGACTTGCTTGCAGTCCGGCCGATGGTCGCGCGAATAGCCCCGCTGCGCTTGCGAGTTCTTCTCCGCCTGACCTTCAAAGTACGTGCTGGTCACGTCATACAGCAGCAGATCGTAGTCCAGCTCGAACAACTCTCCCAGCTTCTCCTTCAGGTGTTTCTCCAGCGCCGGCTTGTGCGGCAGCAAAGCATCCAGCGCCCGGTACAAGCGGTCCTCGTTGACCTTCTCGACCGGCACACTCAACAGGTCCGGTAGCGCGCTGGATTCGTAGAACCGCTCTGCCCAGTGCAACTCACTGGAGGGGTCGCACAGTTGCCCGAGCACCAGCACTGTCGCCATCAGCGGCCAGGGAATCTCTTCTCGTCCTTGGGGCAGCTTCTCTTCCAGAAAGCGATCCAGATCCAGCCGGCGCAGCAGCTCCAGCCCCAGCCAGGGGCCGCCGAATTTCCGGCTGCGCTCGACATGCACCCGCTTCACATCGACTTCCACCCATTCCGGCTGAGCCTCCAGAAACAAGCTGCCCTGCTGGGTGGTCCTCCCTTCGGCACAGCGCTTCACTCCCAGGCGGCCACGTTCATCCATCGCGCCCAGCCAAGCCACCACGCGCTGCCGCGGTCCGCGCTGGGTGCGATAGCTCTCTACCAGGGCCCAGTAAGCGTGGCGCTTGCCGTCCTTCCTCCGATAGCAGGGCCGCACGTACATAGCTCCATACTACGGATCTACGGCTCCGATTCAAGAGGGTTGGTCGTCACTACATCGGCTTTTCGGAACTCTGAAACTCAGCCGCGGCAACAGCGTGATGGAAACAAAAGACGGTTCTCTTGTCCGCTGGGTTCGGCAGCCTTAAAACAGGCCAAAAAAAGTTGCGGAGTCACCTCAACTGCGGAAGTTGGGCTAGGAGCACCCAACTTCAACGAAGTTCAACAAGTTTCAACAAGCCGGCCCCATCTGGTTGAAATGTAAGCAGTTGAAAATAGGGCATTTCAGCCCATGACCGGAAACCGCCTTGGGCGCAGGGGGTGGGGCGTTCAAATCGCCCCGCCCCGACCAAGAGAATCAGTAAGTTACAGACCTCCAAGCGCCTGTAGAGAATCAGACTGTAGTCGATTTTGTAGCTGAGGGTTTCCCGAAGTTTCAACGATTCGGCTGGCTCAACGTGGCGGCGCGTGTTTCAACCGCGTACCAATCGCGAATCGCGACCGGCGCCCTAAGAACCTCGCAGAATTTCGAGCGAATCGACGCTCTTGACGAACTGGGGCGATGCGCTACCAGAGGCGACAGCGTGGCGCGTTCTCTCTTCCGCGCGCGGACGCGCCAGCCTGGTACCGTTGAGACCCACGCGGTACTTCTGGCACTGTTTCCGAAAGCCCAAATCGCGCCACTCGCGTCCAAATTAGCTGTTTGACCACATTTTCCACATTGAAAACGTTGGGCATGCCCCAACTCTGAGTCTGGACGCGCATCTTCGCTTCGACCCATGCCGAAGTAAGTGCCCCCTTCGATC